>NZ_JBILYB010000294.1:0-3404 GCF_044378005.1 Prosthecobacter sp. | reverse complement strand
ACCGCCTGGGCAGCGAAAGATATGAAGCTCCGCAAAGGATACTCGACCGAGCAGCGCATCGAGCATCTCTTTGCCAAGGCGCTAGGCCGCCAGCCCTCCACTGACGAGGTGCAGTCGCTCGTCGAGTTCCTCGATGACCAGGCCGAGGCCTACGCGCTGCCACCTGCCGCGCGTGGCTCGGACCAGCGACTTTGGACGGACCTTTGCCACGTCCTCATCAACGCCAAAGAGTTTCTCTACATCCCCTGATCCGCCATGCAGCCTTCACCACATAGCCGCCGCTCCTTTCTGCAAACCAGCGCCTCGGGCTTTGGCTGGCTCGCGCTGCAATCTCTCTTGGCAGATCGATCCTTCGGCTCGCAAGTGCAGCTCACCACACCGCACCTCGCACCGAAAGCGAAACGCGTCGTGTGGTTCTTTCTGGACGGCGGCCTCTCGCATCTCGACAGCTTTGATCACAAACCGCGCCTCACGCAGGATCAAGGCAAGCCGCTGCAAATCGCTGGTAAAAAAGAGGACATCACCGGGCGCACCACCAACGCCATTCTTGGCAGTCCCTTCGCCTTTCAGCGCTACGGCAAGTGCGGAAAGATGGTCAGCGATCTCTTTCCACACATCGGCTCCTGCGTGGACGACCTCACCTTTCTCCATGGAGTGCACGGCCCGTCACCCGATCACGAGAGCGCCATCGGCATGCTCCATGGTGGCTCACTCTTGCAAGGCTTCCCCAGCGTTGGCTCGTGGGCGCACTACGGCCTCGGTTCGGAAAATCAGAACCTACCCGGCTTCGTCGTCATGGGCTCGCGGAAGCGCATGTATCGCACCAATGGATTCCTGCCGCCGGTCCATCAGGGCTCGCCCTTTTTCCAGGACCCAGCCCGGCCACTGGCCGACCTCGTGATGGCGGAGAAGATCAAATCGCTCCAGCAAAACAAGATGCGGGCGGTGGGGCAGCTCGACCGCGACTTCCTGAAATCCTCCGCGCAGAATCAGATCATCGAGGCCGCCATCGCCAACCACGAAAAAGCCTACGTCATGCAGGATGCCGTGCCCGAGGCCACCGATCTTACCAAGGAGACCGCCGCCACCCTCGCGCTCTACGGCGTCGGCACCGAGCACAAGGAAACCGATGAGTTTGGCCGGCAATGCCTCGTCGCTCGGCGGTTGCTCGAGCGCGGCGTTCGTTTCATCGAGATCGTCAGCAACGGCTGGGACCAGCACGGCGACTTGAAGGAAAAACACGCCCAAAACGCCCGCGCCATCGACCGGCCCATCGCCGGGTTGTTGAAGGATTTGAAAGGTCGCGGCCTGTTGGAAGACACGCTTGTCGTCTTCGCCACCGAGTTTGGTCGCACGCCCAACACCGAAGGCGGCGGCACCAAACCGGGTCGTGACCATCATCCCTGGGGCTTCACCATTTGGATGGCCGGCGCTGGTCTCCGTCCCGGCACCAGCCACGGTCAGCTTGACGACTTCGGCTACTTCCCGGTCGAAGGAGCCGTCGATATTCACGACATCCACGCCACCGTCCTTCACCTCCTCGGCATCGACCACGAGCGCCTCACCTACCGCTACTCCGGCCGTGATTTCCGCCTGACGGACGTGCATGGCAAACTCGTTAAGGAGATCCTCGCGTGAAGATCTCAAGCCATCCACGACAAAAAGATGGGAGACAAAAACATCCATCTTTCTGTCTCCAATTTTTTTGTCGTCCCATGAAATACATCACCCTCTTTGCTCTCGCGTTTATCTGCTGCAAAGCCCACGCCGAGGAGCGCTACCTCCTCGCGGCGGACACGCAGGTCATTGAAATCAATCGTGCAGGCAAAGTGCTCACGGTTTGGAAGCATCCTGGTCACGGCGGCATTTATGATGCGGCTCGACTACCGGACGGTGGCATCGCGTATGCGCACAGAGGTGGTTTGGCGGTGTTTGATGCGGCGAAGAAGCTCGTCTTGGATCACAAGGCCGTTGCAGGCGCAAAAGGCGCGGAAGCGAACAGCGTGGCGGTGCTCGAAGGCGGCAAGAAGTTCGCATTGATGGACAGCGGCGTGAATCAGATCCGCATCGTCGATCAAAGCGGCAAGGTGGTGAGCGAGACAACACTGCCGGATCTCAAGGACGATCCGCTCCACTTTCGCTATCGCATGATTCGTGAAGTGCCGGGTGCGAATGCTTTCTGGGTCGGCCAATACGGCCGCAAAACGGTGCTGAAAGTCGAAACAGGCACGGGCCGCGTGTTGCAAAGCATTCCGCTCGATCCGCTGCTGAAGCCATCGCCCACGGTGAAGAAGGCTTTTGCCACCTTGCAGGCCAAAGACGGCTCGCTGTGGGTCGCCACATCGACGGGATGCCAGTTGCTGCACGTGGATGCGGTGGGCCAAAAAATCGGCTGCTGGACCACCGAAGACCTCGGCCTGCAATGTCGCTACCTGCTCGGCATGTCGCGTCTGGCCAATGGCAACCTGCTCATGGCCTGCGGGGATTATCACATGCAGAAAGCCGACGAGGGCCGCGATCTGCTGGCGGAGATCGACCAGGCCGGAAAAGTCGTTTGGAAACTCACGCGAGATCAGTTGGTGGATCAGATCGACGGCTACATCGATAAGAAAAGCGGCCTCGAAGAACTGCACATCACGAATGTTCACTTCTTTGAATCACTCACTCCAAAATCAGCCGCCACGAGCCCGATCCACCACTTCATCGACAAGCATTGCATCGACTGCCATGACGACAGCACAGCGAAGGGTGACTTCGACATCACCGCACTGACCTTTGATCTCAGTCAGGCCGAGACACGAGGCCGATGGACGCGAGTGTTTGATTTGATCGAAAAAGGCGACATGCCGCCGCCCGAGAAATCCAAAGTCAGCGCCGAGGAACGCAAAGCCGTCGTCTCGCAACTCAGCGCGAGCCTACTCGCCGCCGCAAAAGAAGAGACAGCGAAAAACGGTCGTGGTCCGGTGCGGCGCCTCACTCGTGTGGAGTTTGAAAACAACCTGCGTGCGCTGCTGAAGCTGCCAGACCTCGACATTCGCGACAAACTGCCCGAGGAGCGCGACGCGCATGGTTTCACCAAGGTCTCAGCACTGCTGGATATGTCGCATGTGCAGCTCGATGCCTATCTCGAAGCCACCGAGACCGCTCTGCGCACGGCGATGGCAGGCCCAAAGCCACCCGCAGCACCCGTGACGCAACGATTCACCGGCACGGAGCTTTTTCCAGGTCTGAATACCTTCGGCGAACGCGAGGCGATGTTCTTTGCGCGGAACAATCGCATGGTGCCCATCACTGCGGCGGAACTGAAAGCAATGACGCCTGAGCAACGCCGCGATCCCAGCTTGGAGATGGCGCTCTTTCTTTCCGCAACCTGGCCGTATTTTGGCTATCCGCCTGGCTTCCGT
>NZ_JBILYB010000293.1:0-3406 GCF_044378005.1 Prosthecobacter sp. | reverse complement strand
CGCAGCTCCAGCAGGTCGGGAAAGACCTCACGCCATACCGGAACGACCGCAGGAACGACGCTGGCGATCACGGCACGGCGGAAATCCCACCCAGCCACGCTTTGGCGGATCAGCTCCGTCGTCACGCTGTGGGTGGGTAGCTCCCGGCGGTCTAGCAGGGAGTCACGGGTGGACAGGCCGAGCTTCGTGCGGCCATTGCCCACATCGATCAAAAGGTAGTCGGCGGTCATCGGTCGGGTTTATTGGCCAGAACAGGTGTCGGCAGCAAGGACGGAAAAACCGTTTGCGAAAGGAAAGATCACCTCCACTATGCGCGCCCCTTGCCCGGTTCGGCCCCTCCAGGAACTGCGCGGCGAGACATCCCCCTATTGTTATCATGAGCAACATCATCACTAAAATCGAAGCCGAGCAACTCAAGAAGGACGTGGCAGCCTTTCGCGTCGGCGACACCGTGAAAGTTCACACCCGAGTCATCGAAGGTGACAAAGAGCGTATCCAGATCTTCGCTGGCATCGTCATCGCCCGCAAAGGCAGCAGCCTGAACGAGGCCTTCACGGTCCGCAAAATTTCCTATGGCGAAGGCGTCGAGCGCGTCTTCCCCCTTCATAGCCCGAAAGTGGCGAAGGTCGAAGTTACCAAGACCGGTCGCGTCCGCCGTGCCCGTCTCCACTACCTCCGTGGCCGCAAAGGCAAAGAGGCCATGACCGTGAAGGACGTCTTCCAGGACTCCAAATAAGAATTTCCGACGGCGGCAGACCTGATGAGTCTAACTGTGGTTGGTTTGTTGATCGACGTTCAGAGCACCTCCGCTATCCACGCGGAGGTGTTTTGCGTTTAGGACCTTCTTTTCAAACCACTACCCGCTCGTAGTAGCGGAACTCCAGCGCCTCCGTCTTCTCGATCACCTGCTTCAGCGTGAAGAGATGCTCGAAAGGCGGCAGGAAGGTATCGCCCTCGTAAGCCTGCTCGACCCAGGTGAGGTAGAGGCCATCGCACAGCGGCAAAAGATCGCCATAAACCTGCGCGCCGCCGATGACGAAGACGGTGCTGTCTGCCGGGCAATGCTGGGCCAGCTCCGATACATCGCGGATCACTGTGATGCCCTCACGCGGCTGCATCGTGCGACTGAGCACGATGTTTTGCCGCCCCGGTAAAGGCCGCCCGATGGACTCGAAGGTCGTCCGTCCCATGAGGATCGGATGACCGAGCGTGGTGCGTTTGAAGAACTTCAGATCCTCCGGGAAATGCCAGGGCAGCGTGCCATCGCGCCCGATGACACGGTTGGAAGACATGGCGACGATGGCGATGAGGCGGGTCATGGCGACTATTCCTCTCCTTTGAAATAGTCCACCTCGTTCATCTCAAAGACCTTCTTCTGCGGCTTCACGAACCATTTTCCCGAGTCCGGGTAGTGGATCACGTCCGCCAGCGGCTGATCGGCGATGACCATGTAGGTCAGGTCTTCCGAACCAGTATTCAGGATCTGATGCGCCTCGCCGGGTGGGAAAACGAGGTAGTCGCCCGCCTTGATTGACTCTTTGCCCTGAGATGTGCGCACCTTGCCGCTGCCGGAAAGAATGTAATAGGCCTCCCATTGCGCCGTGTGCTCGTGCAGGGGGAAATTGACCTTACCCGGCGCGACCCGATGGATTTCGAGGTCAAAGGGATGCCCACCGCCCCAGACCCCGATGTCCTTTTGACCGCCAGCGGCTTGGGATAACGACTGCCGTTGGACGCCATACTTGCCCAGCGGTGAGTTTTGCGTGGTCCAGGGGAGATCGTCGGCTTGGGTGCGGGTCATACGGTCATTCGGAGCGTGCGAGTCCTCAGTCGCAAGCCTCATTTTCCCGTGATCTCCGCCTTTGGGAGAAATTTCACGGAAACGGCATCCACCCCTTGAAGCCTAGCGTTTCCCATTTAATTAGAATCATTCTAATTCTAAATTATGCCACCTGCCACCCATCGTCCCTCGTCCAAAGCCTCTGGGCTGGATTGCCGACTGGCCGTGCTCGGCGCAGATGTCCGGCTCACCCCGCACCGTCGTGAAGTCTTCGAGGTTCTCGCCGCCTCCACAGACCATCCCACCGCCACCGACCTCTACACCCGGGTGAAGGACCGCTCCCCGCACATCTCTCTGGCGACAGTCTATAACTGCCTCGACCACCTCACCTCTGCTGGGCTCATCAAGCTCGTCCACCTCGAGCGCGGCCAGTCCCGCTACTGCGCGAACCTGCACGAGCACGTCCATTTCCACTGCGAGACCTGCGGCAAGGTCATTGACGCGCATCCCAACGCCGACTTCGACCCCGCCAAGTTCTGGAATCTCCCCAAAGGCACCCGCGTCACCCGCACCGACCTCGCCATCCACGGCACCTGCGATGCCTGCGCGGCCAAATCATAAGTCATCAATCGTAAATCATATATTTCCCCCACCCACGACATGTCACTCGAGATTAAAGACCTCCACGCCCAGATCCCCGGCCGCGAAATCCTCAAAGGCCTGAACCTCACCATCAACCCCGGTGAAGTCCATGCTATCATGGGCCCGAACGGCAGCGGCAAGAGCACGCTGAGCAAGGTCCTCTGCGGCCACGAAGACTACGAAGTCACCAGCGGCGAGGTCCTCCTCGATGGCGAAAACATCCTCGATCTGGCTGTCGATGCCCGCAGCCGCGCCGGACTCTTCCTTGCCTTCCAATACCCGCACGAAATCCCCGGCGTCAGCAACGCCAACTTCCTCCGCGCCTCCTTAAAAGCCCGCCTGCCGAAGGGCGAGGACATCGACGCCGTGAAGTTCTACAAAACGCTCTACGCCCGCATGGACCAGCTCGAGATGGACCGCAGCTTCACCAGCCGCAGCGTCAATGAAGGCTTCTCCGGCGGTGAAAAGAAGCGCAACGAGATCCTCCAGCTCATGATGCTGGAGCCGAAATACGCCATCCTCGACGAAACCGACTCCGGCCTCGACATCGACGCCCTCAAGATCGTCTCCCGCGGCGTGAACGCCATGCGCAGCGAGAACCGCGGCTTTCTTGTCATCACCCACTACCAGCGCCTCCTGAACTACATCCAGCCCGACATCGTCCACGTCCTCAAAGACGGCCGCATCGTCAAAACCGGCGGCAAAGAGCTCTCCCTCGAACTCGAAGAACGCGGCTACGACTGGGTCCATGAGGAGCCTCTCGCTGCTGCCTAAGTGCACAGAAACCCGCCATATTTTAACATCATGGTCTCCGCCCCCGACTCCACCCTCGACGTCCCACCGGCCGTCGAAAACGACATCTCCGACATCCGCGTCGATAGCGTCGGCGATTTCACCTTTCCCGAGCGCAACAAGTTCGACTCCGGCTTCGGCATCACGTCGAAGACCGTCGATTACATCAGCGACGTGAAGGACGACCCTGAT
>NZ_JBILYB010000031.1:0-48790 GCF_044378005.1 Prosthecobacter sp. | reverse complement strand
CAGCAGGCCTATCTAAAAGCCAGTAATGCCGAAGCTGAAGATTGGTTTGGTATATCTGTCGATGTCTCAGGAGACACGGCCATCGTCGGTGCTTGGCGTGAAGACAGCAATGCCACAGGAGTGAATCCCCCTCTCAGTGGTGCATCAGGGACTCAGGCTGACAATTCCGCTGGCGATTCTGGTGCAGCCTACGTTTTTAAGCGTAATGCCGGAGTTTGGAGTCAGCAGGCATGTCTCAAAGCCAGTAACACTGGGGCAGGTGACAATTTCGGCCTTTCAGTAGCTTTGGACGGTCCAATGATCGTTGTCGGCGCACAGAGGGAGTCTAGCACTGCAACAGGGGTCAATGCACCTGTGAATGGTGGTGTGGGAACTCAAAGTGATAACTCGGCAGATGGTGCCGGAGCAGCATATATTTTTACCCACAATGGGAGTGTGTGGAGTCAAGAAGCCTATCTCAAAGCTAGTAACACGGATGCGGGTGACGAGTTTGGCATCGCCGTGGCAGCGTCTGGCAACACCGTTGTCATTGGTGCACGCTGGGAAAGCAGCAATGCCACTGGAGTTAATGCCGGTGTAAGTGGTGGCCCGGGCACTCAGGCCGATAACTCTGCCAGCGGTTCTGGCGCAGCATATGTTTTCACTCGCAGTGGCAGTGTCTGGACTCAGCAGGCTTACTTGAAAGCGAGCAATACTGGAGCTGGTGACTCTTTCGGTGAAGGTGTAGCTGTGGACGGAGGCACGGTGGTCGTGGGAGCACTCTTGGAGGATGGCAATGCTACTGGAGTAAATGCAGCCACAACAGGCGACACAGGAACTCAGATGGACAATTCCGCCAGCAACGCTGGCGCAGCTTACGCATTTACCCTTCCAGTTACAGAATTGGAGATATTGGTTCCTCCGTTAGATAAACAGGTGGCTTTTGGCGGCAGCGCAACATTCTCTGTCTCAGCAGTTGGCATAGGCACGCTCAGCTATCAGTGGCGCAAGAACAGTGTGGCTACTCCCAATGGCTCCAGTAGCACGCTAACTCTTACAAACGTGAGTTTTCGTGATGCTGGGAACTATGACGTGATAGTTACCGACGATGAAGGTTTGGTGACTAGTGTGGCAGCGACACTCATGGTCACGAGCCGTGCTCCGAATGTGAGCATCAGTCCTGGCGATACTACAGTGGCGCTGGATGACGGCATGACCTTCACGGCTACCGTGGCGACTGGACTCCCGCCCTACATCTACCAGTGGCGCAAGAATGGGGCGACCATCGCCAAAGCCACGAATGCAACGCTGGTGCTCACGAACATTCAGAGGGCTCAGGAAGGGATCTATGATGTGGTGGTGAAGAATGGGCATGGGGTGGATGTCTCCAATCCCGCACGACTCTCCCTGCTGCCTCTGGTGCCGGTGAATAGCGCCCCTGAGAGCACGGATGTGAACCCTGCGGGCACGGCCACCTTTACCGTCGATGTGCCCGGAGCCACGGTCTGGCAGTGGCTCAAGAATGGAACGCCCATCAAGGGGGCCATCACCAGCACGCTGAATGTGCCGAACGTGGATGCCAGCTCTGCCGGGCTCTACAGCGTGACCGTGACCACGCCGAATGGGAAAGTCACCACGGCCCCGGCGCAACTCCGCGTGAATGACAGCGGATTGCTGATCTACAAACTGACCGGCACTGGCAAGGCCTATGAAGGCACGGTGGCGACGAATGCGGCGCTTAGCGGCTACTTGATCCTGGATCGTGCCGGACAGCGTGGCGGATTGATCATTGGCAGCAAGAGCGGCAGCCAGAACATCCATCGTCTGGAAATCCATGAAGACCTCGACACTCAAAGCACCGGCCCGGTGCCGAAGAGTCAAACGGTGGTCAGTGAGCTGGTGGCGGGAGAGTTTGCACTCTGGATGGACGGCACGGACAGCCTGCTGACAATCAGCAAGACGGACAAGGCGGTCGGTCCGGCAACGATAAAAGGCTACGCAAACTCCATCGACCTCGGCTCCAACGTGCGAATCGAGACAGTGAGTCTGACCCTAGCTCTGGATGCCGTGAACAGCACCCCCGCCCGCCTTTTCCAAGAAACCGTGGAGCAGGCCATGTCCCGCATCTCTCAGGACATGCAGGCGAAGGGCTCGGCGCTGGTGGAGTGATGTTATCCCTTTCCTGAATGGGACACCGCGAGAGATGGGATAACCGCAGAGAATACCTCAGAAAGGGCTTTCTCTGCGGCCTTCTGAACTCTTGCAGTGTCCCTCCTTTTTCCTGTTGGCCATGTTTTGGGTTGTGATAGGCTCCAACCATGACTTTGACCCTGCCTGATGACCCGGCACTCGCCTTGTTCCGTGAGGATCAACTGCGGCTGGAACTGGCCTGCGCCCTCTATGCCTCGCGTGGCATTTCGCGCGGGCTAGGTGCCCGGCTTGCGGGTATGGAGGCTGACGCCTTCGAAGCAGAGCTGCATTCACGCAGCATCTCGAATGGTGTCGGGCCGACAGATTTGGATGCTGACCTGGCGGTGCTGGACCAACTCCTCAAGTCGTGATCGTCGTCGCGGATACTTCTGTGCTGTTGAACCTGGCTTTTTTGGAGCTGGATCATCTGCTTCGAGAGTGGTTTGGAGAGGTGCTTGTCCCTGAAGCGGTTGCTCGTGAGTTCACCCGCCTTTCGACGAGCAGTGGAAGATTTGGCGGCTTGAATCTTCCTCCATGCTGCCTGGTGAAACCAGTGCAAAGCATCCCCAGCGGTATCGCTTCAGCGCCGCGTCTGGACGAAGGGGAGGCGGAGGCACTGGCCCTCGCTCTCGAATTCCCATCCAGTGTACTCCTACTTGATGAGGTGGCAGCGAGGTCAGTGGCAGAGTCTCATGGCATTCGTGTGGTCGGGACACTCGGCCTGCTGGTCAGGGCAAAGCATGATGGCTTTGTTGCGCAAATCTCACCATTGTTGAGGAAGCTCATGGTCGAAGGTCGGTTCAGGGTGTCACCCGCTCTGGTCCATTCGAGCTTGAAGCGTGCGGGCGAGCTGCCGTGAGAAAGCCCAGGGTCTCCCTGAACCAGACACGGCGAGATGGCTCGCCACATCACCCACGCGTCACCATTTCGTCGAGGTTTAGCAACAAGTTCGTCACCATCGTCCAGGCGGCGAGTTCGGCGGGATCGAGCTTATCGCTGGGTTTGGATTCGCCGTAGGTGATGGCTTGCTTGGCGGAGTCGGGCTTGGCTTTGTAGGCAGCGAGGTGCTGATCCAGGGTGCTGCGGATGAGTTCGGCCTCCTGGGCGCTCGGGTAGCGGCTGGCGACGGCGCGGAAGGCGGCGGTGATGCGGCTGTCGGTGCTTGGGTGCTGGGTGATCAGGTTCTGGGCGAAGTTCCGCGCGGCTTCGAAGAACTGCACGTCGTTCATGAGGTTCAGTGCCTGAAGCGGGGTGTTGCTGCGTTCGCGACGCAGGCAGTAGGACTCGCGATTGGGCGCATCGAAGGTGGTCATGGAGGGCGGTGGTGCGGTGCGCTTCCAGAAGGTGTAAAGGCTGCGGCGGTAGAGCGATTCGCCTTTGTCCTGCACATAGTTGCGCGTGTTGCTGCCGCCGAAACCGACGGGCTCCCAGATGTTCTCCGGCTGGTAAGGACGCACGCCTTTGCCGCCGATCTTCGGACTCAGCAGGCCGCTGACGAAGAGAGCGCTGTCACGCACGACTTCGCCGTCGAGACGGAAGCGTGGGCCACGAGCGAGGAGGCGGTTTTCGGGGTCGGTTTGTAGTTCGGGCTTTAGCCCGTCTTTGGGGTTCATTGAGCGGGCTGAAGCCCGAACTACGAACTCAGCACTCTGCCGGTAAGTGTGAGACGTGACGAGCATCTTCACGAAGGCCTTCATGTCCCAGCCGCTCTCGCGGAAGGTCACGGCGAGCCAGTCGAGCAACTCGGGATGGCTCGGCGGTTCGCCCTGGGAGCCGAAGTCGTTGCTCGTTTTCACCAAACCGGTGCCGAAGAACTGCTGCCAGAAGCGGTTCACCTGCACGCGTGCGGTGAGCGGATGCTCGGGGGAAAGCAGCCAGTCGGCGAGGTCGAGCCGGGTGGGCTGTTCCTTCTTTGGCAAGGCGGGGAAAATGGCTGGCGTGCCGCGTGTCACCTTCTCGCCCGGCTTGTCATACTGGCCGCGAGACATGATGAAGCTCTCCCTCGGCTGCGGCATATCCGCCATGATGAAGGTGGCGGGGATGACGTCCTCCAGCGTCTTGCGTTTGGCCTCCAGCGCGAGCTTCTCGGCACGCGCGCCATGCACGATCTCGCGGGCGCCCTGGAACTCGTTTTCATACCACCACTCCTTCACGCGTTTCGTTTCGGCCTCGGTCCACTCGACGGCTTTTTTGCCGCGAACGAGGGTTTGCAGATCGTAGGGCAGCTCGGCCACACGTTTGCCCTGATTCTTCTCCGTCCACACCTTCCAGGACCACTGCGGATCTTTGGCGGGATCGACTCGTGAGCTGACGGCGAGACGGTCCCAGGTGACGGTGCCGTTGAACTGGGTGAAGGCGAAGCCGGTGACCTTCATGCCGGGCTTGAGACCGAGCTTTTCGACAGGCACTTCGAGCTTCGTCCAGGTTCCGAGTTCGGGCAGCTTGCCCACGAGCACGCGCTCTGGTGTGCGCACTTTGCCAAAGGGGATCGCGCCTTCCTCACCCCACACGGCGCGGTGGTTCCAGCCGCCGACGTGGAACTGCACCATGACGGCCTTTGGCGGGTCTTTGGGATCGAGGAAACACTGCACGCTGAGCTTGCCATTCGCGGGGATGTCGAAGCTCGCGCCCTTGGTGAAGAAGTCCTGAGCCACACCTTTGGCCGTGCGACGCAATGCCGCGCTGCCACTGAAGACGGGGCCTTTGTCCTTGTCGATGATCTCGGTGGGTGCGCCTGCGACTCCGAGATCGGCCCCGGCGGGGAAGGCATCCTCAAACCACACGACTTCGCTAGTCTGCACTGGCGGTGGAGGAGTGAGCGAGGCGGGGTCGGTGTAGGCGAGTTTGGAGATGGCCTCGCGGATCTTGGCCTGCGTGGCGGCGATCTTTTGATCATAGTCGGCGAGCTGCTTTTTCTGCTCTTCGTTCGAGAGGCGCAGGATCGGTGGAGTCAGCAGGATGTTGCCATCCATGGCCGGATCAGCGGCGCTGTTGAAGAAAGCGTAGAGGGAGTAAAACTCCTTTTGCGTGATGGGATCGAACTTGTGATCGTGACACACAGCGCAGCCAGCGGTGAGGCCCATCCACACGGCCACGGTGGTGTCTGTGCGATCCACGGCATAACGAAAGACGAATTCTTCGGCGATGCTGCCGCCCTCGCTGGTGGTGACGTTGCAGCGGTTGAAGCCCGAGGCGATTTGCTGATCCAGCGTGGCATTGGGCAGGAGATCACCCGCGAGCTGCCAGCGCGTGAATTGATCATAAGGCAGGTTGTCATTGAAGGCGCGCACCACCCAGTCGCGGTAGGGCCACATGCTGCGTTCGTTGTCGAGGTGGAGCCCGTGGGTGTCGGCGTAGCGGGCGACATCGAGCCAGTAGCGGCCCATGTGCTCGCCGTAGCGTTCAGATTTCAGCAGGCGGCTGACGACTTTCTCATAAGCATCCGGGCTGGAGTCGGCGAGGAAAGCGTCCACCTCGGCAGCCGTCGGAGGCAGACCGGTGAGGTCGAGCGTCACACGGCGGATCAGGGTTTCCTTCGAGGCTTCCGGCGCAGGGGAGAGGCCTTCTTCAGCAAGGCGGGCTTGGATGAATGCATCGACACCATTCTTGACCGTTCCTTTGACCGCAGGCGGAGCCGTCTTGACCGGCTTCTCAAACGCCCAGTGCTTCTTGTATTCCGCGCCCTGGCTGATCCAGAGCTTCAGCGTCTCGAGCTGCTTCAGCGTGATCTTTTTATGCGACTCCGGCGGTGGCATCACTTCATCGGGATCGGCACTGACGATGCGCGCGATGATGCTGCTGGCCTTCACATCGCCAGGCTTGATGGGAAAGCTGCCCTCGATGGCTTTGAAGGCACCCTCTGGGGTGTCCAGTCGCAGGTCGGCCTTCCGCTTCTTGGCATCGAAGCCGTGGCAGGCGAAGCAGTTGTCACTAAGGATCGGGCGGATGTCGCGGTTGAAGTCGAGCTTCGTCGCGGCCTGGGAAGAGGCAGCGAGGCAGAACAGGAAGGTGAATGGGCGCAACATGGGGCCGTGGATACGAAGGCGGGGCGGGCTTCTTGCTCTTCACCCCGCATGAGAAGTTCTTCCCCTCCGGCGCGTTTCCTGCGTAATCTTGTTTCCTCATGCGCACCTTTCTCTTCCCCCTGCTCGTGCTCGCCCTCGCGCCCAGTGCTTTTGGTAAATCACCCACGCCTGCGCAGAAGTCGGTCGAGGACATCGCCGAGGAGGTGAAGCCCTCCGTCGTGAAGGTGATGCAGGAGGGCAGGGAAGGGCTAGACGGACTCGGCACTGGCTTTGTCGTCAGTGAGGATGGACTCATCGCTACAAATCTCCACGTCATCGGCGAGGCTCGGCGATTGGAGATCGAGATGAGCGATGGCACCAAGCACGAGGTCACGGAGATCACCGCCACCGACTCCCATTGGGATCTGGCGCTGCTGCGCGTGGCCGCCAAAGATCTGAAGCCGCTCCCGCTGGCGAACAGCGACTCGATCAAGCAAGGGCAGTCCGTCGTCGCCATGGGTAACCCAGAGGGCCTGGCTTTCAGCATCGTGGATGGTGTGGTCTCCGAGTATCCTGATGTCGTCAATGAAGTGCCCATGATCCGTCTCGCCATTCCCATCGAGCGCGGAAACAGCGGTGGGCCGCTGCTGGATCGCCAGGCCCGTGTGCTAGGCCTGCTGACGATGAAGTCCGCCGTTACCGATAATCTCGGCTTTGCCATGCCGGTGAATGAACTGAAGCGCCTCATCGCCGAGCCGAACCCCGTGCCCATCGAGCGCTGGCTGACCATCGGCGTGCTGAATCCGAAGTCCTGGCAGCCTGCGCTCGGCTCCCGCTGGACGCAAAGTTCCGGCACGCTGAAGTCATCGGGCATGGGCAGTGGATTCGGCGGACGCACGCTCTGCCTGTCCAAGAGTGACGTTCCCAAAGACAGTTTCGAGGTTGCTGTGAATGTGAAGCTTGATGACGAAAGCGGCGCTGCCGGGCTGCTCTTCTGCGCGCAGGACAGCGATCATTACTACGGCTTCTATCCCTCGAATGGGAAGATGCGCTTCACCCGCTTCGAAGGTGCGGATGTTTATTCCTGGACCGTGCTCTCCGAGTTCCCGACGGAGGCTTATCGCCCCGGCACCTGGAATCATCTCCGCATCCGCGTCGAGCCCGAGAAAATCACTGGCTGGGTCAACGGCCAGCAAGTGCTCATGCATGAAGACACGGGGCTGCGTGGCGGTCAGGTAGGACTGTGTCGCTTCCGTTCGCCGTCGGCTGAGTATCGCGGCTTCCGAGTCGGCTCAGATCTGAGTGAAAAGGCCATCCCGGCGGCCTTGGCGAGCTCCATTCACAAGGCGCTCGATCAATTCACCGCGACCAAGACTGGGCGCGATGAAACCCTCGCTGAGTTACTCGAAGATCCTGCATCGGCTCGCCGCTTGATGGTGGAGCGCAGACGCGATCTCGAAAAGCAGACAGCGGCATTGCGCGATCTCGAAAAGGATCTGCATCGCCGTGCCGTGACGCGTGACCTGCTCGCCGAACTGGCGAAGCCCGAGGAGAAGATCGACCTCCTCCGCGCCTCACTTTTGCTCGCCAGACATGACAACGCGGAAGTCGATGTGCCGCAGTATCTCCAGCAGTTCGGTCGCATGGTGGACGAGCTGAAAAGCGACCCCGAAATCAAGAAGGGCACGGCTTCGGCGGTGAAACGGCTGAACCGCTATCTCTTCGAGGAATCCGGCTTTCACGGCAGCCGCCATGACTACGCCAACAAGTCCAACAGCTACATGAACGCCCTGCTCGATGATCGCGAAGGGCTGCCCATCACCTTGTCGGTGCTTTACCTCGAATTTGCCACCCGGCTGGGCATACCCAATGTGCTTGGGGTGCCTTTGCCAGGACGTTTCATGGTCGGCTGGAAAGACGGCCCGGAAGGTGAGATGGAGCTGATCGACACCTTCAATCGCGGCAAGGAAACCACCGTCGAGCAGGCTGCTCTCGAACTCAGTGATCGCGGTCGCTTTGATGAGACCGAACTCGAGCCCGCCGCCAAGCGTGACATCCTTTTGCGCATGTTGCGCAATCTGCTGAGCAGCGCTTTGGACGATGAGAAGGCGGTGAAGGAATCCCTGTCCTACCTCGATCTCACCGTCGCCATCGATCCCGATTCCAGCGTCGAGCGCATCACCCGTGCACAGATGCACCAGCGTCTCGGCGACAAGGCTGCGGCGCGTGTGGACGTGCAATGGCTCATCGAGCACTTCCCGGAATCCGGCCCCGAGGAGTTCCGTTCCAAGCTCGACGAGTGGATGCAGAGCCTCCGCGATTAAACTCCAGACGTAGAAGGCTTGCCCCATGGCTCTGACCGTGCCATGCCTCGCGCCTTTCCATGCCTTCCCGACCCAAATCGCCCCGCCCTGTCTCCCGTGCCAAGGTTTCGCCCGCTCTCACCGTTCCCCCGATGGGTGCGCTGGTGCGGACGCTGAGCAACGGGCTGGAAGTGATCGTTCGGGAAGACCACCAGCACCCGCTCGTGAGCGTGCAGGTGTGGGTGAAGGCGGGAAGCATCCATGAAGAAAAGTGGACCGGTGCCGGTCTGGCGCACTGCCTGGAGCACATGCTTTTCAAAGGCACCGTGCGGCGCTCGGCCCAGGAGATTTCCACCGGCATCCAAAAGCTCGGCGGCTATGTGAACGCCTACACTACCTTCAATCGCACGGTGTACTGGATCGACGGCCTCGCGGAGCACACGGAGGACTACCTCGACATCCTGGCCGACATGGTGCGGCATTCGCGCATCGATGCCGCTGAGCTGGCGAAGGAGCAGGACGTGATTCGCCGTGAGATGGCCATGGGCCATGATGAGCCTGGAGATCAGCTCCAGCATCTCGTCCAGAGCACCTGCTTCCGCACGCACCCGCTACGCCACCCCATCATCGGACATCGTGAGGTGTTTGATCAAGTCGGGCGCGAGGACGTGGCGGGCTTCATGCAGCGGCATTATGTGCCGAACAATTGTTTTGTTGTCATCGCTGGAGCTGTGGATGCTGAGGCCACGATGGCAGCCGTGGAGCGACTGATGGGCGACTGGCAGAGGCGGCCCTACGAGCCCGTGATCCTGCCGCAGGAACCCCGGCAGCTCGGGCAGCGGGTGAATCACAAGGACTTCGCCTCCGAGCTAACCCACGTGGCGCTCGGTTGGCAGATCCCTGGCGATGGTCATGCGGATAAAGCAGCACTGGATGTGCTGGCGTTTTTGCTCGGCAGTGGTCGCAGCTCGCGTCTCTTCCAGGAACTGCGTGAGAAGCGCAGCATCGCCCACAGTGTCTGGGCTGGAGCCTGGGGCTCGCAGGAGTGCGGGCTCTTCAATACCGACGTGGAGTGTGATCCCGAAAACGTCGAAGCCTGCTGCGCCGCCATGCATGACGTGGTGCGTGAGATGCAGGTCAAGGGGCCGGGCAAGGACGAACTCGCCAAAGCCCTGCGCGCGACTTTGGGCTACCAGCTCCGCAGCCTCGCAACGACCAAAGGCCAGGCGGCGATTCTGGGTCAAGGCTGGCTCACGGTGGGGAGCCTGGAGTATCCGCAGCAGTATCTAAGCGCGCTCAGCCGACTGACGCCGGAGGACATCCGCAGCGTGGCTCAGCGTTATCTTTTGGACCAGACATGCAGCGTCGTCAGCGTGGGACCGCAGGTGAAAAGTGATGCCGCATCGGCGCTCGCTGTTTCTGCGAAGGAAGAAGTGCAGCGCTTTGAACTGAAGAACGGCCTCACCCTGCTCGTGCAGGAAAATGCACGTCTGCCGCTGATCTCCATTCGTGGCAGCTTCCTCGCTGGAGTGCCCGCGGAGACCGATGCCAAGGCAGGTGTGACGCAGGTATCAGCCGCGCTTTTGCTCAAAGGCACCAAGACGCGCAGCGCGGCGCAGATTGCCGCTGAGCTGGAGAACCGGGGTGGCAATTTGATCTGCCAGGCAGACGCCCACCGCTACCTCGTGGGTGCTGAGGTCATGCGCGGGGATGAAGGCCTGGGTCTGAATTTGATGAGTGATCTGCTGCTGAATGCGGCGCTTTCTCCCGCCCAGCTTGAGCAGGTGAAAAAGCGCCAACACGCGCAGATCCAGGAGGAGAAGGAAGACCCTGTGACGGTGGCGCTCCGTCGTGCGCGGGCGGAGATCTTCGCTGGGCAGCCCTTTGCCCGCACAGCACTCGGCACGGATGAGTCCGTGAAGTCCCTGACCGTCGCCGACTGCCGCGCGATGCTGCTTGAGTCCATCACGGGTGGGAATGGCGTTCTTTCCATCGTCGGTGATGTGAAGGCTGCTGAGATCCGCAAACAGGTCGAGGCCGCCTTTGCCAAACTGCCGCGCGGGCAGCGTCGCAGCATCTCGGAGTTCCCTGCGGTGAAACGTCAGATCGAGCCTGTCACGATCCCCATGGAAAAAGAGCAGGCCGTGCTCGTAATCGGCTTCCGCAGCGTGGGCCTGCACAGTGCTGATGTCCACGCGCTGACGCTGATCGACGAAGCGTGTAGCGACATGGGAAGCCGTCTCTTCAACCGCATCCGCGAGGATCTTGGTCTGGCCTACTACGTCGGTGCTCAGCAGTTCGCCGCGCTCGGAGCCGGAGCCTTTTATTTCTACGTCGGCACGGATCCCAAGAAGGTCGGTCTGGCCGAACAGGAGATGCTACGCCTCATCGCCGATCTGGCGAAGAACGGTCTCACGACCGCCGAGATCCAGCGCGCCAAAACCGCCTGGCGTTCCCAGTGGCTGCGTGCCCAGCAGGGCAACGGTAGCATGGCCGACGCCTACGGCTGGAATGAGATCAACGGCCACGGCCATGCCTACTTCCAGAGCCTGCCCGAAAAGATCGCCGCAGTGACGGACAAGGACATCAAGCGCGTGGCAAAAGCCTATCTCCAAGTGAAGCAGGCGGTGATCACCCGAGTGATGCCGAAGGAAGGGTGAGCAGACTCCACCAGCAGGCTGACTCTGACGGGTTACTTCACACCCTTCAGGCTCATCGGTAGAGGCATCTGCCAGATGGCGGCACCGCGGGGGATTTCCTCCAGCTCCATGAAGGGGGCTGCGGCGGGATTGGGTGTGTTCGTCCGGGCCAGTTTCGAGGGGTCGATAGGCTTGCTGTGACCGGTTTGGACGGAACCCAAGAGCGGCTCGCTGGACGGATTGAGCATGCGAGGCTCCACCCGTGCCCAGGTTTTTGCAGAGAAGTAGCTGTCCTGGCTGCGCCATGCCTGACCAGGGGTGGAGCGGACATAGATGCCGAAGCGGTCGAAGAGGATCTCAGGGATGTAGCGACTGCCGACTTTCGACACGAGCGGCGGATCTCGTGGATCTGGGGCTGACTCGGTGGATTCGAGGAGGTATTCGACATCGTGCATTTTCACCACGACCCAGGCGTGACCGCCGAGGTCACCGTAGCGGCCCAGGGCGACGCGGGCGTTGTAGCCACGGGCGATGAGCCAGTCGCAGAGGTAGATGGAGGAGTCTTCACAGTCGCCCTGGCCGAGTCGCTGGGTTTCCAAACTCGTCTGCCAGGCATCGGTGGCGTTCTTTTTCAAACCTGGATCGCGGGTGTAGATGCAGTTCCCATGCACGGCGGAGCAGATGGTGAAGAGCTCGTGGATGCGCGCGATGTCTTTGGAAAAGACGGCTGGTGGTGCATAACCGGTGAGGAACTCGTTCACATAGCGGAATTTGTGCTGTTGATCGGCCGCCACGACCGCGTAGGTCCGGCGGCAGCTCGGGCATTCAAGTCCCAGGCTGTGCTGCTGGCGTGAGACGCGTACGATGTGCGGGTGATCGCAGTGCAGGCACCGGCTGAAGAACGCCTCGTCATCTCTTTCGGTCAGAGACTCAGGGCTGAAATCGACAAGACGCTGGCCGACGACGATGAGCGCCTGATGGCTCAGGCCACCCATGGAGGGACGGACAGCACAGCCCAGATTCGTCATTTCGGGGGCGCTCCTTCCGGCGAATTCCTGGAACCGGTCCAGCAGGTCGCGCAGCGTCGGTGCATCGGCCGTGCAAACGGCGACGTGGTAGTAGCGGGGCAGGGCTTCCTGAACCTTGGTGGTGATCGCGTCCATGTCGTCGAGCACGAGCGTGGGGAAGACCTTTTGCAGCCATTCGTCCAGCTCCGGGTCCATGCGCAGGGTGGGCTGTTTGGAGGCGATTCGCGCGTAGTTCAGCCTGTCCACGAGGTCCACGCGGAAGCGCACATCTGAGTAGTGATTGGACCCGTCGCTGAACCTCTGTTCTAGAATGGACAGGGCCCCCTTCAGCAAGCCCTTACGATGTGCCATGAGTCCGCCTGCAAGAATGGTTCCTGCAAGAACTGACCAGAGGATGAGGCGGCGGACCATCGTGGAAGAAGTGAGAAAAGGTGAATGAGTGTTCTAATTATAGTAATTATAGACAGGGTGGCAAGACCAAAGGCGGGAAAGACAGAGAACTTACAAGCCGCGCTCCTTGGGGAAAAAGGCGGTCTTACCGCCGGTTTCCATCTGCCACATCCGTGCTATCAGTCCCGCCATGCCCGACCAGCCAGCCCCTGCCAGTCCTCGTGAAAACCACGGTTTCGCCCGTGTGGTGGCGGTGTCTCCTGAGCTGGTGCTCGGAGATGTAGGGGCGAATTTATCCGTCCTGAAGCGTGAGCTGGCCGCCCGCGCGGGCCAGGGGGCGCGGCTCATCGTCTTCCCAGAACTGTGCCTGACGGGCTACTCCTGTGCGGATCTTTTTCATCACGCGGCCTTATTAAAGAGAGCCCAGCTGGCGCTGGCGGAGCTGGCGGAAGGCACCGCCGGCCTCGGCTGCGTGGCCGTGGTGGGGCTGCCGCTGGTGGTCGAGAGCCGACTTTATAACGTGGCTGCTGGGATCGCCGGGGGCCGCGTGCTCGGCTATGTGCCGAAGACCTTTTTGCCGAATTCGGGCGAGTTCTACGAGCGCCGCTGGTTCTCCCCGGCTCCGACGCTGGCGGTCGCGGAGGTGGATGGCATCCCCATCGGCACGGACCTGCTCTTCGCTGCGGATGATCTGCCCGGCTTTGTGCTCGGCATCGAGATCTGCGAGGATCTGTGGACGGTGATCCCGCCGAGCAGTCACGCCGCACTCGCCGGAGCCACCGTTTTGGCGAACCCCTCTGCCAGCGATGAAGTCCTCGGCAAGGCACCCTACCGTCGTGGACTCGTGAATCAGCAGTCCGCCCGCTGCCTGGCCGCCTACGTCTATGCCGGGGCCGGGGCAGGGGAGTCGAGCACGGACGTGGTGTATTCCGGCCACGGGCTCATCGCGGAGAACGGCGTGCTGCTCGCCGAAACGGAGCGCTTTTCCTTCCAAACTCAGGCCGCTGTGGCGGACGTGGACCTCCAGCGTCTCCAGCATGAGCGCTTCAAAAGCGCCGCTTTCCGCGATGACGAAGCACGCCCCGTCTTCCGCCGCATCGGCTTCACGCTCGGGCAGACATTCGCTGGAGGAGAACTGCTGCGCCCGCTCTCCGCGCATCCCTTTGTCCCACCTGCTGGAGCCGACCGACGCGCGGTGTGTGAGGAGATCTTCGCCATCCAGGCCACCGGGCTCGCCCGCCGACTTCGGCAAACCAAAAGCAAGGCTGTCGTGCTCGGCCTCTCGGGTGGGCTGGACTCCACACTCGCGCTGCTCGTTTTAATCGAAGCTCTGAAGCGTGCGGACCTGCCCCGCAGCGCTGCTTTGACCGTGACCATGCCCGGCTTCGGCACCACCGAGCGCACGAAAGGCAATGCCGAAAAGCTCGCCGAAGCACTTGGCATCACGCTGCGCACGATCAGCATCAAAGCGGCGGTGGAGCAGCACTTCAGCGACATCGGCCATCCCGCCGGGCTGCATGACATCACCTATGAAAACGCCCAGGCCCGCGAGCGGACGCAGGTGCTGATGGACGTGGCGAATCAAACCGGCGGCCTCGTGCTCGGTACGGGCGATCTCTCCGAAGCGGCGCTCGGCTGGTGCACCTTCAATGGCGACCACATGAGCATGTATCACGTCAATGCAGGTGTGCCGAAGACGCTGGTGAAATACCTGATCGAGTGGGCTGCCACCGAGCTGTATGCCGCCGAAGCGGGAGACATCCTCCACGATGTCATCGCCACGCCGATCTCGCCTGAGCTGCTGCCCATCGGTGCCGATGGCCAGATCGAGCAGAAGACCGAGGACACCGTCGGCCCTTATGAGCTGCACGACTTCTTCCTCTTCCACTTCGTCCGTCACGGCTGCCCGGCGGAAAAGATCCGCTACCTCGCGAACCTTGCCTTTGCAGGCAAACATGAGCCTGCCGTGATCGAAAAATGGCTCGCTGTCTTCCTCCGCCGCTTTGCGCAAAATCAGTTCAAGCGCTCGTCGATGCCCGATGGCCCCAAAGTCGGCTCCGTGGCGCTTTCGCCGCGTGGCGACTGGCGGATGCCGAGTGACTGGGCGGGGGAGCTGGAGTGAGCCGCGCTTGCACAATCCGGCACGGCGACATGGCATTCGCCGCCGGGATCGAAAGAGGGTTTCGCTTCGTAGCGAATGCTTCGTAGCTTCTTCCGATCATGAATCTCCAACGCGAACTCCAGTCCGAGCACGCCCGCTACCTCACCCGCCGCTGGTTTTTCCAGGAGTGCGGCGTGGGCATGGCTTCGCTCGCTGCCCTGGATCTGATGCGCGGACAAAGCAGCGCCGCTGCGGCTCCAGTGAGTCCGCTGGCCGTGAAAAAGCCGCATTACCCAGCCAAGGCGAAGCGAGTCATCTATCTCTTCATGGGCGGCGCTCCGAGTCATCTGGAGCTTTTCGATAACAAGCCCGAACTCGCCAAGTGGGATGGCAAGCTGCCACCGGCGGACCTTTTGAAAGGCTACCGAGCGGCCTTCATCAATCCGAACAGCAAGCTGCTCGGACCGAAGTTTAAGTTCGCCAAACACGGGCAAAGCGGAGCAGAGATCAGCGAGCTGCTGCCGCACACGGCGAAGATCGCGGATGCTCTCACCATCGTGCGTTCGATGAAGACGGACGCCTTCAACCATGCTCCCGCGCAGATTCTGATGAGCACGGGCTCGCAGATTTTTGGTCGCCCGAGCTTTGGGGCGTGGTCGCTGTATGGCTTGGGCACGGAGAATCAGGACCTGCCGGGCTATGTGGTGATGCAAAGCGGGCAGAAGGGTCCGAGCGGTGGCCTATCCAACTTCGGCTGCGGCTTCCTGCCGACCGTTTATCAGGGCGTTCCCTTCCGCAGCAGCGGTGAGCCAGTGCTTTTTCTGAACAATCCCAAAGGCGTGACCGATGCCACGCAGCGGCAGACTTTGGACGCGCTGAAGCAGCTCAACGAAGAGCGCCTGGGCGAAGTGGGTGATCCTGAGATCGCCGCGCGCATCAACAGCTTCGAACTCGCCTACCGGATGCAGCAAACCGCGCCCGAGGTGATGGACATCTCCAAAGAGCCGCAGCACATCCTCGACATGTACGGCGCGAAGCCGGGCGAGGCTTCGTTTGCGAACAACTGCCTGCTCGCACGTCGCCTCATCGAAAGTGGAGTGCGCTTTGTGCAGCTCTTCCATGAAGCCTGGGATCATCACGGTGGCCTTACGGGCGGCCTGAAGCAGCAATGCGGACTCACGGATCAACCCTGCGCCGCGCTGGTGCGTGATTTGCAGCAGCGCGGCCTGCTGGAGGACACGATCGTCATCTGGGGCGGCGAATTTGGCCGCACGCCGATGGTGCAAGGCGGCAGCGATGGGCGCGATCATCATCCCAATGCCTTCACCATGTGGTTCGCCGGTGGTGGCATGAAGCCCGGCCTTACGCTCGGCGAGAGCGATGAGTTCGGCTTCAACGTGACTCAAGATCCTGTGCATGTGCATGACCTGCACGCGACGCTGCTGCATCTGCTCGGCTTCGAGCACACAAAGCTGGCGGTGAAGTTCCAAGGTCTCGATATGCGCCTGACGAATGTGCATGGGGAGCTGGTGTCGAAGATGTTGGCGTGAGGAAGTTTTGCTTTCCTTTGTGCGATGTTTCCCGCCAAACTCGCGCCATCATGAAATCACTTCTGCTACTCGCCGTCCTCGCTGTTGGTTCCTTCACGCCCTTGCACGCGCAGCGTGAGATGCGCGATTTGCAGGGTTACTTTCCCTTCACGCCAGTGAAGTCCGCCGATGCCTGGCAGGCGCGGAAGCAGGAGATCGAGCAGCGTTTGCTTGTGGGAAATGGTCTGCTGCCGCTGCCGGAGAAGACGCCGCTGAATGCCGTGGTGCATGGCAGGGTGGAGCGTGAGGACTACACCATCGAGCGGGTGTTCTTCGAGAGTCTGCCTGGGCATTTCGTCACGGGTAATCTGTATCTGCCCAAGCCGCGCCCCGCGAAGATGCCGGGCATTCTTTGCCCGCACGGGCACTGGCCGGATGGTCGCTTCCAGGATTACGGTCCAGGCACCGCAGCGACGAAGAAGCAGATCGAAACAGGGGCGGAGAAGCTGGAAAGCGGAGCGCGCTCGCCGATGCAGGCGCGTTGCGTAGGGCTGGCTCGCTTGGGCTGCGCGGCCTTCCTCTATGATATGGTGGGATATGCAGACTCCATCCAGTTCAACGAACATCGCCACGGAGCGAGGAAGGAAGGGTTCCTGTCGCCGCAGGCGGATTTGAGTCTCCAGACTTTCTTCGGGCTCCAGACCTGGAACAGTATCCGCGCGCTGGATTTCCTGATGGGGATCGAAGGTGTGGATGCGGAGCGCATAGGCTGCACTGGCGAGAGCGGCGGCGGCACGCAGACGATGATGATCACAGGCATCGATCCACGCATCAAAGCGGCCTTTCCCTGCGTGATGGTTTCCACGGCGATGCAGGGCGGCTGCACTTGTGAGAACACGCACTACCTGCGCATCGGCCAGGGTAATATCGACATCGCGGCACTCACGGCTCCGCGCCCGCTTGGCATGACGGCGGCAGATGATTGGACGAAGGAACTGGCGACGAAAGGCTTGCCAGATCTGAAGAACCTCTACGCCATGCTCGGTGTGCCAGATCGTGTGACGGCGCACATCGCCACGCAGTTCCCTCACAACTACAATCTGCCGTCTCGACTGGCGATGTATGCCTTCTTCAACAAGCATTTCCAACTCGGGCACAAGGAGCCTATCGAAGAGCGCGACTTCGTTTTCTCAAACAAGGACGAACTCACCGTCTGGACCGCCGAGCATCCGAAACCTTCGGGCGATCAAGTCGGCACGGCTCACGAGAATGCGGTGTGTGCTTGGTTCACCGCGCAGGATGCAAAGTGGCAGGCCAAGGAAGGCGCGGATGATCTGAGTTTGAAAGCTTGGCAAACCATCGTGGGGCGCGGCACTGCCTCCGGGACGGATGTCAGTTACGAAGCCATCGCCAAGGAAGATCGCGGCGACTACATGGTGATCCAAGGTTTGACGCGAAACGCCGCGCATGGCGAAGAAGTGTCCGCGAGCTTCCTCTTTCCGAAGGACTGGAAAGGCAAGGCGGTGCTCTGGCTCACGGACAAAGGATTCGATACCATCCATGGCGCGGGACCTTCATCGCCTGAGGTGAAAAAGCTGCTCGATGCTGGAGTCGCCATCGCCTGTCCGCAGCTCTATCTCGAAGGCGCGAACGAGCAGCCGAAAGCTGGCGACAATCTGAAGGCCAAGCCGAACGACTTCCGCGAGTTCAGCGGCTACACCTTTGGCTACAATCCCACGCTGCTCGCCCGCCGAGTGCATGATGCCTTCACCATGGTGGCGATGATGCAGAGCCATGACAAATGGCCCGCGAAGGACATCGAGATTATCGGCACCGATGGTGCAGCGCCGGCGGCCTTGGTGGCAGGGGCTTTGCTCGGCAATGCCGTCTCCAGCGTGAAGGCGGAACTGAATGGTTTCCGTTTCGCCAATCTGACGAGCTTCTGGGATGTGAACTTCGTCCCCGGTGCGGTGAAGTATGGCGATGTCGAAGCGCTCCAGCGTTTGTGCCAGAAACGATGAGACCGGTCAGGGTTGCTGACCGGTCTCGGTAACTCGTTGCGGGCATCTCTGCCCACCTCACATTCTAGGATGAAGTGACGGATTCCTCGGTCGTCTCTTTTTCCGCTTCTGGACGGGCATCAGCGGCGAATTTGAGACGCTTGTTCTCGACATCGAAGGTAACTTTCACCACATCGCCTTCGCGGACATCGCCACGGAGGAGGTGCTCGGAGAGCGGATCTTCGATGTTCTTCTCGACGGCACGGCGCATCGGACGGGCTCCGTATTGCGGATCGTAGCCTTCTTTGGCGAGGAACTCGACAGCGCCAGCATCCAGCGTGATGACGATGTTCTTCTTCTTGAGGCGGGCGACTACTTTGCTGACTTCGAGATCGACGATGGTGTTGAGTTGTTCCTTCTCGAGCATCTTGAAGACGATGAGGTCGTCGAGACGGTTGAGGAACTCGGGCTTGAAGAACTTCTTCGCGGTCTCGTTGATCTTCGTCTTGATGGCGTCGTTGTCCGCGTGGTCCTGCTGCATGGCGGCAAAGCCAAGCGTGGTCTGGCGCTTGATTTGCTCGGCGCCGACGTTCGAGGTGAGGATGACGATGGTGTTACGGAAGTCGATTTTGCGGCCGAAGTTGTCGGTGACCTGACCTTCTTCAAGGATCTGGAGCAGGAGGTGCATGACATCGGGATGCGCTTTTTCGATCTCATCGAAAAGCACGACGCTGTAGGGACGGCGACGCACGGCTTCGGAGAGCTGGCCGCCTTCTTCATAACCGACATACCCAGGAGGGGCGCCGATGAGTCGGGAAGCGGTGTGCTTCTCCATGTACTCAGACATGTCGAGCTGGATCAGCGCCTCAGGGCTGCCGAACATGAACTCGGCGAGGTTCTTCGCGAGGAAGGTCTTGCCGACACCCGTAGGGCCGAGGAAGAGGAAGCTGCCGATGGGGCGGCGCGGATCTTTGAGGTCGGCACGGCTGCGGCGGAGGGCTTTGGAAATGGCGATGACGGCTTCGTCCTGGCCGATGACCTTGCCTTTGAGCTCGGCTTCCATCTTGAGAAGCTTCGAAGCTTCGGCCTGCTCCATTCGCTGAAGTGGAACGCCGGTCCATTTGGCGATGACGGACATGACGTCGTCTTCGCCGACTTCGACGATGCGCTCCTGGTTGTTTTGTCTCCAGGTGCTGAGCACGTCGTCGTAGCGCTTCTTGGCGTTCTTTTCACGATCACGGAGACGCGCGGCTTTTTCGAAGTCCTGATCTTTGATGGAGCCTTCTTTCTCGACGCGGATGGCTTCGATCTCGGCATCGATGTCCTTGAGTTCAGGTGGACGCGTCATCGCGGCGATGCGGCAGCGTGAGCCAGCCTCGTCCATGATGTCGATGGCTTTGTCTGGAAGGAAGCGGGCCGTGAGATAGCGGGCGCTGAGATTGACGGCAGAGCGGATGGCGGTGTCACTGTAATGTGCCTTGTGGTGCATCTCGTATTTGCCTTTGAGACCCATGAGGATCTTGATGGCGTCCTCGACGGAGGGCTCCTCGACTTTCACCTGCTGGAAGCGGCGCTCCAGGGCGCTGTCCTTCTCGATGTATTTGCGGAACTCATTCAGCGTGGTGGCACCGATGACCTGCATTTCGCCACGGCTGAGGGCGGGCTTGATGATGTTGCTGGCATCCATGGTGCCTTCGGCGGAACCGGCACCGACCATGGTGTGCATTTCGTCGATGAAGAGGATGACGTTCTTCGTGCGGCGGATCTCATCCATGACGGCCTTGATGCGCTCTTCGAACTGACCGCGATACTTGGTGCCAGCGACCATCAAAGCGAGGTCGAGCGTGATCACACGCTTCTCACGCAGGATTTCGGGCACGTTTCCATTGATGATTTCTTGAGCCAGACCTTCGACGATGGCGGTCTTGCCCACACCAGCTTCACCGATCAGGACGGGATTGTTTTTCGTGCGGCGGCAGAGGATCTGGATGACACGGGCGATCTCTTCCGTGCGGCCGATGACAGGGTCCATCTCGCCTTTCTGGGCAAGCTCGGTGAGGTCACGGCCAAAGGCACGGAGAGCGGGGGTCTTCTCGTTCTTCTTTTTCTTCTTCGGATCTTCCTCGTTCTTGCCATCAGGCGTTACGGGTTCGGAATCATCCTCTTCTTCCTCTTCGTTCGAGCTGAAGTTAGGATCGAGTTCCTTGAGGATCTCGTTGCGGGCTTTGTCGAGATTCACATCGAGGTTGCGCAGCACCTGTGCGGCGACGCCTTCACCCTCACGCAGAAGGCCGAGCAGGATGTGCTCGGTGCCGACGTAGCTGTGATTCAGGGCTTTGGCTTCCTTGCTGGCGAGGGCGAGCACCTTCTTCACTCGTGGAGTGTAGGGAATGTTGCCCACCATCTTGGTTTCGGGGCCGGAGCCGACCTGCTGCTCGACTTGGAGGCGAACGGTTTCGAGATCGAGCCCGAGCTTGCCGAGCACGTTCACGGCGACGCCCTGGCCGAGCTTGATGAGCCCGAGCAGGATGTGTTCCGTGCCGACGTAGTTGTGGTTGAAGCGGTCTGCCTCCTTGCGTGCGAGTGCCAGAACCTGTTGGGCGCGTGGGGTGAAGTTATTCATGGGTGGAATCCGAGGGCGGAACCTCTGGAGGGGTTTGATTTGTAGAAACGTTAGAAGGGCCGTCGAGGGATTGCAACCGTGTGCGGGTGATTTCCGCGCGGCGCATATCCCGCTCCTCTGGCGTGAGTTCTGAGCCAGCGCGGAGTTGAAGATGAGCGGGTTGGATTTCGAGCAAAAGGAGGTCGAGCAGAGAGCGGTCGCAGTTCGGGATGAGATCGAGGTCAGCCCCGAGCCGGAGCATGGAAAGCAAATTCAATGCCTCCTTCGAAGTCAGGATGTGCGCATAGCGTAAAATGGCAAAAGCACGCCCAACCTGGTCACGCAGCATGGTGGAGTTCTCCTCCAGAAGCTTTTGCCGGGCGTTCATCTCCGAGTTCACCACCCGCTCGATGACTTTCTCGATTGCGGCGATGATCTCGGATTCTTTTTCACCCAGCGTGTGCTGGTTGGAGATTTGGAAAAGGTTCCCGAGTGCCTCGGTGCCCTCGCCATAAAGACCACGCACGGCCAAGCCGATCTTGCCCACGGCTTTGATCACGGGATTGATCTGCTCCGTGAGTGCCAGCGCAGGCAAATGCAGCATCACGGAGGCTCGCATGCCCGTGCCGACATTCGTGGGGCAGGCAGTAAGGTAGCCGAGCTGTGAATCAAAGGCGTAAGGTAACTGCGATTCCAACTCTGAATCCACGCTGTCCACCAGCTCCCAAGCGCTGCGCAAATTGAGGCCGGGGCGGATGCC
This sequence comes from Prosthecobacter sp., assembly GCF_044378005.1. Lineage (GTDB taxonomy): Bacteria > Verrucomicrobiota > Verrucomicrobiia > Verrucomicrobiales > Verrucomicrobiaceae > Prosthecobacter. The sequence continues at coordinate 27,265 of NZ_JBILYB010000031.1, read as the reverse complement.
CTGGATGCGGAAGTGGTCCTCCTCATTGATCATGATCGAGAGGTTCTGATTCCGATCCACGACCACGGCGCAGCCCGCTGCACGAGCGGCATGTTCACGGCTGATGAGGTGACGTTCGACGAGCACCTGTTTCTTGATCTTGCTGACACTGGCGTAGTCCTCGCTGTAGCGGTCCTTCATCTCCGCCAGACCTTCGACGACGGGGCGCGCGAGCTGGAGCAGTTCCTGCCTTTGATGTTCCTTGCTGTAGCCAGGGAAGGGGAACCCACGCAGGTTGCGTGCGAGCCGCACGCGCGAGGTCATCACGACATCGGAATGCGGGCCAGTGCCCTGCATCCAGTCGGCTGGATGGTTGATGAGAGTTTTGAAAAGCATGGGAAGCGGAGGCTGGGAGGCGTGTCAGGCATTGCTGATGCGCTCGATCTCTTTCTTCAGAGCGGCGGCATCTTCATAACGTTCATCACGCACGGCAGCTTCGAGCTGCTCGCGGAGCTGAGCGATGGTGACTGGCGGTGGAGCTGCTCTTTTTGAAGCACGAGGTTTGGGGGCTGCCGGTGGAGGAGGTGGATTTTCCTCTGGCGCGCTGATCTGGATACTGGCAGGCACCTTGCCGATGTGCCGGGTGCCTTTGTGCATGGCACGCAGGAGATGATCCAATCCCTCGCGGAAGGTGGAGTAGCACTCAGGGCAGCCCATGCGGCCGATCTTTTTCAGTTGGGAGGCGGTGAATCCGCAGGAGGCGCAAACGACCTCAGTGGACGGCACTTCGGTATTGCCGCCACTCAGGAAGGCTTCCGCGAGGCCGAACCCGGCCTCATCAGTCACCCCTTTGGCCTTCGAGCAGGCATCACACAGGTTCACCGTGGTCATCTGCCCATTGATGATCTGGGTCAGGAACACGGTGGCTTCACTCTCGCAAACGTCGCACTTCATGGATGGGGAAATTTCAGGCCGAATGCGCCTGATGAAAAGGATACGCCTGACGCACGGTTTGGGTACGCTTACGGCAGCGCAAAGAGGGCGTCAATGGCGCGGGCGCCCTGGTCGGGAGCCAGCTTTTATCTCACTGGCAAGGCTGGGGTGAGTGGAATCTCCCGCCGCAGGGCTTTTCCGATCATGCCGGTGAGCCAGAGGTAATGATCTGATTTCAGCTTGGGCTCGGTGACGAACCCTTCGACGCCGACGGGCACCTGCGAGGTCGTTTTAAAGATGGCGGTGCCCTCGTCCAGCTCATCAAACATGGCAAAGTAGAGCATCGAACTGCCTCCGGCGATCCGCGCGCGTGCTTGAGACCAGAGAAACTCGCCGCCGAGTCGTGGGATCGCATTCAGCGGAGCATCGACACCGCGCATCTTGCTCAGGTTCCGCCAACTGAAGCCGGGGAACACGACGGGCAGGTAGTCCTTCCCATACTCGCAACACCACTTCGAATCGGCTTCATGCACTTTGCCGATCATCTGCGCGGCATTCGCAGGCGAGTGATAGCGACCCACGGCCCATGGGCTGATGATATCGGCGCTTTGCAGCACTTCGTGGAGCTTTGCATCGCGGGTGGCATCGCCCTCCTGAGTCCGCCAATGCCAGGGCACGCCAGCCATGACGGTGAGTTTGCCGAACTCGGGATTGTCATGCAGGAAGCGCAGCAACGCGTGGCTCTGATCGAGCGTGTAATCACGCCCATCATTGAAGCCGATGCCCCAGACGGCGACGACGGGCTTGCCCGCATGGCGTTGATAAGTCGGGTCATCGAGGATGCGCAGCTCGGTGCGTAGGCGCTTCCAGTCCTGCATGATCACGGATTCGAGCTCACCTAATTTCAGGCCGCTGAGGTCATACATCACGCACCAGGTCCGGCCCGCAGCTTTCGCGCTGTCTCGAACATGCTGCAAAACGGTGTCGTGATGCGCCCGGAAGCGTTTGTCCTTCAGCACCGTGCCGAAACGCTGGAGGAAAACGCCGTCGATCCCATGCTCGCGCATCCACTCGAAATGCCGCCGCACCGTCTTCGGCTGCGCCGAGCTATAAACCTGAGCCGTTGTGCCATCGGCGTGCTTCAGAGGTGTGTCGAATCGCTCGTCTGCATCCAGTTCCGAGACATACGGCCAGAGGTCGATGTGACACTGCCCCGGCTTACCGAAGCCGTAATGAACCCACCCGAGGTTCGAGCCATCGGTCGGTGTCGCAAACCAGCCCTGATAGCCACACAGCACCTTGCCGAAAAGCGTGGTGGGATCGGCAGCGTTGAGGAGACTAGATAATGACAGGATGAAGACGAGTAAACGCATTGAATTTATGGTTCCGCTTTGCCTGCAATGGCAGCGTCGTAGCGAGGGTGGAGCGTTCCGAACAGGCGATCCCAAATCACGGTGTAGAAGCCGTAGTTCGTCCGTGGCTGAAGATGATGCTCCGCGTGGAAGGTGCTGGTGCCGATTTGCCGGACGAGAATCCATCTAGCCCAGCTTCTGGGGAAGGGCTCAACTCCGGCGTGCCCAAGAGTGCCGAAAAGCACGTTCAGCGTGAGATAAACGAGCACGGCAGTCCCTGAGAGCGGAATGGCGATGAGCACTGAAAGCATGAGCGAGCCGAAACCTAGAACCTCCAAAGGATTCAAGACGAACAGGCTGATGGGATTCGTAGCTTGATGAGTGTGGTGTGTGGCGTGGATCTTCTTATAGAGCCATGGATCGTGAGCGATTCGATGGGTGAGATACATCGCGAAATCCATCAGCATGACGAAGACGAACACATCCAAAATGGTGCGCCACCAAGCTGGATGGGTGATGGTGATCCAGCGTTCCTGCCATAGCCACCAACCTAGCACGGCGATGCTGGAATTAAGCAAAACAGCGACTCCAGCCAGGCGGGCATCCTTTTTTGAAATCGGATGTCTTGCGGCAAACAAGGGTCTGGCGGAGTAGAGCTTCCCGAGCCAGTCACAGAGCCAGACCGAGCCGATGAAGATGGCGACGTTCCCTATCAAACTGAATGCCGCCCATTCGAGGAGCGAACGGGCGGCAAACCAATCAAAAAGGGCAGACATCATGATGGCTCAATCAACCTTGGAGGATTGATCGAACAACCGGAAACACGACTTAGACGAGACACTCTGCGATCTGCACGGCGTTCAGCGCGGCTCCTTTGAGGAGCTGGTCGCCGACGACCCAGAAGGCGAGGCCGTTGTCGAGGGCACAGTCCATGCGGATGCGGCCGACGGCGCAGTTGTCGCGACCGGCGATGTCGAGGGCGAGTGGATACTGCTTGTTGGCAGGATCGTCGATCACATCAAGGCCAGGGGCTTTGCTCAAGACCTCACGCGCAGCGGCGACGGTGATGGGCTTTTCGAACTCGGCGCTGATGGCGATGCTGTGGGCGCGGAAGACGGGGATGCGCACGCAGGTCACGGAGGCGCGGAAGTCCGGGTGATGCATGATCTTGCGGCCTTCGTTCTCCATTTTCATCTCTTCCTTCGTGTAGCCACTGTCGAGGAACGAATCCACATGCGGGATGGCATTGAAGGCGATCTGATGTGGATAGACGGTTGGTTTCGATGCCAGCTTGGCAGCATCCCATTCACGATTTTCAGCCGCCCATTCGCGGGACTGCTTGGCGAGTTCTTCGATGGCCTGAGCGCCGGTGCCGGAGACGGCCTGGTAGCTGCTGGCAAAGATGCGCTTCACGCCGAAGGCCTGATGCAGCGGATAAAGCGCCATCAGTGAGATGGCGGTGGTGCAGTTTGGGTTCGCGATGATGCCTTTGTGGCCCTTCACATCAGCGGCGTTGATCTCAGGCACCACGAGCGGGACGGTCGGGTCCTGGCGGAAGTAGGAGGAGTTGTCCACCACCACGGCACCGGCTTTCACCGCATGCGGGGCGAAGTCGCGGGAGATGCCGCCACCGGCGCTGAAGAGCGCGATGTCCACCCCGGCGAAGCTGTCAGCCGTGAGTTCCTTAATGGTCACGTCTTCACCTTTGAATTTCATCGTCTTACCGGCGCTGCGGGCGCTGGCGAGAAGGGTGAGTTGGCCGACGGGGAAACCGCGCTCTTCGAGACAGCGCAGCATTTCCACTCCCACCGCTCCGGTGGCGCCGACGACCGCGACGTGCTTGAGGTTGCTCATGGTCTTGTGTGGATGGTTGTTGCTTGGGGTTGGGTAAAAAAGGGCGCGCAGAGTAGGGGCGATCTTCGGGAATGCAAGGGGCGGGCGGGGATGGGCAAATTTCCTGTAGCTCGGATATTTGGAACCACTTCCCAGTTTGCTGTGTTTCAAGGCCCGCCATGAAACCAACTATCCTCCTGCTGCTCCTCGCTGGAGCCTTTTCCGTCGTCGCTCAGACCACCGTGTCGCCCATCGACTGGCACAAGGCGCAGCAGCTTTTTCAACGTGAGCAACGTGGAGAAAAGCTCGCTCCCGAGGACCAGAAGTATCTTGATCAAGCCAAGGAAGTTCGTCGCAAGGGCGGCAATCGAGGTGGCAGTGGTCGCCCCACGAACCAGCGCAAGGCCCCCGAATCCCTCAAGCCGCTGACCGACATGACGGCTGAGGATCGCTACGAGGGTGAAGAAGGCGGACTCTATGGCAAAGGCAGCAATGAACCACCGGAAGCGCTCAAAAAGACCGCCGCCGAGGCACTCGCGCAGATTCAGCCGTTGGATGCCGAAGGCAAGCAGTCGGTCAGTGGCAAAGTCGTCTTCGTCTCCATCAGCATGTCAAACGCCACGCAGGAGTTCTCCTTTTTCAAGCGCATCGCCGATACCGATCCACGCAAGTCGGACAAACTCACCATCGTCGATTGCGCCCAAGGCGGTCAGACCATGGCCGCCTGGGCACCACCGGAAGGTCGCCCGTGGCCCGTGGCGATGGAGCGACTCCAAAATGCCGGTGTCACTCCGCAGCAGGTGCAGGTGGCCTGGGTGAAACTCGCCAATGCCGGTCCCAGCGGCTCAAAGACTGAGCATCTCGCACAACTCGAGGCCGACACCATCAAGGTGCTGCATAACCTCAAGACCCGCTTCCCGAACCTCCGCATCGCCTATCTCGCCAGCCGCATCTACGCTGGCTATGCCAACACGGGTCTGAACCCCGAGCCCTATGCGTATGAGGGTGCCTTCGCCGTGAGGCATCTCATTCAAAAGCAGATGGCGGGTGATGCCGAACTCGCCCCGGCCAAATCGCCGCTCCTCCTCTGGGGCCCCTACCTGTGGTCCGAAGGCGAGAAGGGCCGCAAGTTCGATGCACTCAAGTATGCCAAAGACGACTTCGGCGGCGACGGCACCCATCCCAGCCGCAGCGGTCAGGAAAAGGTCGCGAAGCAATTGCTGGAGTTCTTCGCCACGAGTGAGCTGGCGAGGGGATGGTTCGCCAAGTAAGCACGTATTTCATTCATGGATGGGCCTGATGTCATTCATCATTTCCCCCCTTGAAACGCCCCCCTCCACCGGTAAGGAACAGGCCCCCGGTGCTGGTTGGCTTTTCCATGCTCCATGCGCCGGGTCATAACTCCCGTCTCTGCTCATGAACAAAGCCCTCCTCGCCCAAGCCGCCAATGAAGCCCGTGGTCTCGCCATGGATGCCGTCCACAAATGTTCTTCCGGCCATCTTGGCCTGCCGCTCGGCGCAGCGGAAATCGGCGCAGTGCTTTTTGGCGAAAGCCTCCGCTGCAATCCAGCCGACCCGAAATGGCTGAATCGTGATCGTTTCATCCTCTCCGCCGGTCACGGCTCCATGTTCATCTACTCCTGGCTGCACCTCAGCGGCTACGAAGTCTCCATCGGCGACGTCTCGAATTTTCGTGTCCTGCATTCCATCACTCCGGGCCACCCTGAGTTTCATGAAACCCCAGGCGTCGAGTCCACCACCGGCCCTCTCGGCCAGGGCGTGGGCAATGCCGTGGGTTATGCCCTCTCCAGCAAAATGGCTGCTGCGAAGTACAACACTGCTGCTCACACGATCATCGACAACCACGTCATTGCTCTCGCTGGTGACGGCTGCTTGCAGGAAGGCGTGGCGCGTGAAGCCGTCTCCTTTGCCGCGCACAACGCGCTCGATAACCTGATCCTCATTTACGACTCGAACGATGTGACGCTCGACGCCATGGCGAAGATCACGCAGAGCGAAGATGTGCAGACACTTTATACCGCCATCGGCTGGGACGCCGTGACCATCGACGGACACGATCTCGACGCCATCCTCGGTGCCATCGAAACCGCGAAGCAGGCCGACAACGGCAAGCCCAAGATCATCATCGCCAAGACCATCATCGGCAAAGGCATCCCCGAAGTCGCCGGCACCGCCAAGGGCCATGGCGAAGGTGGTGCGAAGTTCGTCGATGCTGCCAAGAAAGGCCTCGGCATCCCTGAAGGCACGCATTTCTACGTCAGCGATGAAGTGAAAGCCTACTTCGCCGATCTCAAAGCCAAACGCGCCGCTGCTCATGCCGAGTGGACCACCACTTTCACTGCCTGGAGCGCTGCGAATCCTGAACTCGCCGCCCAGCTTGAAGCCGCCCGCCACGGCAGCATCAGCGCCGAGGATCTGCTGAAAGTCGTGCCGGAATATCCGTCCGAAGGCAAGGCCGCCACCCGCAACAGCGGCGGCGAAATCCTCAACCACATCGCCAAAGCCGTGCCGCATCTCGTGACCGGCAGCGCTGATCTCTTCGGCTCCACGAAGAACTATCTCACCGGCATGGGCGACTTCAGCGCCACGAACAACACGGGCCGCAACATCTGGTTCGGCATCCGTGAGCACGCTATGGGTGCCATCTGCAACGGCCTCGCCTACGACGGTCTCTTCCTCGCCAGCGGTGCCACCTTCCTCGTCTTCGCCGACTACTGCCGCCCGAGCATCCGCCTCGCTGCCTTGGCGAAGCTGCCCGTCACCTACATCTTCACGCACGACAGCGTCGGCGTCGGTGAAGACGGCCCCACACATCAGCCCGTCGAGACTGTCAGCGGTCTGCGCGTCATCCCAAACCTCGACGTCATCCGCCCCGGCGATGCGGAAGAAGCCGCCGCCGCCTTTGCTGCCGCCTTCAGCCGTCAAGACGGCCCGACCCTGCTCGCCCTCAGCCGCCAGGACCTCCCACACCAGGGCATCGCCAGCGCTGCCACGCGTCGCGAAGGCACGCTCAAAGGTGGTTACATCCTCGTGAAGGAAACCGCCCCTCTCGAAGCCATCGTCATCGCCACTGGCTCTGAAGTTCAGTGGGCGGTCGAAGGTTCCAAAGGTAAGCCCGGCGTCCGCGTCGTCTCCATGCCCTGCATGGAACGCTTCGACCGCCAGAGCGCCGAGTATCGCGAGTCCGTCCTGCCAGTCGCCTGCACGAAGCGCGTCGCCATCGAAGCCGGTGTCTCCGGCCTCTGGTGGAAATACGTCGGTACCCAGGGCCAGATCATCGGCATCGACCGCTTCGGCATCAGCGCTCCGGGCAACACCGTCTTCAAAGAACTCGGCATCACTGAAGCTGCTGTCGCGAGAGCGTTGGCTTGATCGTCAAACGAATCCCCTGATTCGTTATCCCCTTCAAAACCTCCCGTTGCGTAAGCTCGGGAGGTTTTTTGTTTCAAGCATTCATCCTTGCCTATCAGGATTGAGGTCTGCTAACCATGAGTAGCTAGATAATCGGATGAACGAAAAGCAGCAATCTCCACCCCTCTGGGCATATGTGTTGATCCTTGTTCTATGGTTAGGTATTAGCTTGTTCTTGTTTTATTCTTTTCGTGAACAGTATCGCCTCGAAACAGAAGTGAATGCTGAGATATCAAAAGTCACTTTTCTAAAATTGCCATCTAGCGCGACAAAAGTCTCTTACTGGCGAGATGGTATTAGTTATCTCGCAGAGTTCCAAGTTCCGGAGGCAGAGTTCCGTCAGCTTTTCAAAAGTTTTGATCTTCAGGAGATTGAAACACCCATCGAAGTCTTTCGATCAAAGTTTGGCAATCCAAAGCTGTCACCATTTCAATCACGTTTCGACAGCCCTCCAGTCAGGATCGCTGATGGGTTCAAGTTTGAGGTGATTTGGAGTAATGGAGGAGGCTACAATATCGTGTATGATCGCAAGCGTTCGCAAGCATACTACGAATTCCGAAGGCGCTAAACGCGTCGCCATCGAAGCCGGCGTCTCCGGCCTATGGTGGAAATACGTCGGCACCCAGGGCCATATCATCGGCATCGACCGCTTCGGCATCAGCGCTCCGGGCAACACCGTCTTCAAAGAACTCGGCATCACTGACGCTGCTGTCGCGAGAGCGTTGGCTTGATCGTCAAACGAATCCCCTGATTCGTTATCCCCTTCAAAACCTCCCGTTGCGTAAGCTCGGGAGGTTTTTTGTTTCGACGCGGCTGCTTTGCCGCCCTGGCCTGGGTTCGGCTGTTTCAAGATTCGGTGACATGAAGTTCGCGTAAACTGATGCCGTTGAGCACACCAGCCTGATTTTACCGACTTGGCTGATGCTCATCCCTGGCTCTACCAATGGAGCAGTTCCGTGGGCATCTTGGACGACAGCCATCCGTCGGGACCTCAGGACTAAGTCTTCCACAAAGGGTCGGCCAATTTCCTGCCCGACGCGTTTTGGGCTTGTGCAGACGGGCGCTCCTTTTGCATTCTTCACGCATGGAAACTCTCCCCACTCCTGAAATCGTCGGCGAAGATTTGAATCCCTATGCGCCGCCGAAGGCGGATGTCTCGTCCTCGGCTGCACCCATCACAGGGATCGATATGGACCGCTTCGGTCCTGCTGGCGGGGGAAAACGTTTCCTCAATTACCTCATCGACCAGGCCGGACAGCTCGGGTGCATCTTCGTCGTCTTCGTCGGTCTGATCATCTTGGAGGAGTTTGGGCTGTTCAGTGGCATCTCTGTCTGGATCGAAAACATGTCGGACCTTCAGTCCTATGGCGTCGCCTATGTGGGTGCCTTCGTGTACTACACGCTCTTCGAGTACCTCTTTGGCCGCACGCCGGCGAAGTGGATCACCGGCACGAAGGTGGTCACTCACACGGGTGGGAAGCCGGCATTCATGAAGGTCATCCTCCGCACGCTGTATCGCATTGTGCCCTTCGAACCCTTCTCCTTCCTCGGTGGCAACACCTCCGGCTGGCATGATCGCTGGTCAGGCACCCTCGTCGTGGATTTGCGGAATCCCATGCCCGCACGCATCTCCCCAGCACTCGCGCGGCATTATCGCTGAGCGGATCACTTCACCACCAGCCAGCCCACGACGATGAGGATGGGCAGGAGGATGGGGATGGAGAACTGCCACATGTAGCGGAGGAAGTCGGGCGTGTGGACCTTCGACTTGTCGGCGATGGCCTTGACCATGAAGTTTGGCCCGTTGCCGATGTAGCTGCCTGCGCCGAAGAACACCGCGCCCAGCGAGATGGCGATCAGTTGATGCGCGTGCGATGCGGCAAAGCCCACCACATCCGCCGCCGAGTCCACGGAGAGATGCTCCGTGCCCATCGCTGCCGCGAGGAAGCTGAGGTACGTCGGTGCATTGTCCAGGAAGGCCGAGAGCGAGCCAGTGGCAAAGTAATAGCCCAGTGGAGTCGTGATTTGCACTGTCTCCCCGCTTTGCAGGATCTGCAGCGCGGGGATCATCGTCAAAAAGATGCCCGCAAAGAGATAGCCCACTTCCTTCACCGGCCCAAAATTGAAATCGTTCGCCTCATGGATCTCCCGCTTTGACGTGAAGTAGGATCCCACGCCTGCCGCGATCATCACCAGCGCCGGCACACTCACCACCCCGCCGATGACCATCTCCTGCACACTCTTGGGCAGGAAGACCGCTGCCAGCACCATGCCCAGAAAGCCCAGGTTCGGCAGGCCGCGAAAATAGAAGTGCTCCTCCGCCGTCTCCACCTCTCGCACAGGCTTCGGCGCACGGCGGAAGTTGATCGTATCCAGCACAAAGAACACCGCCAGCAGCAGCGTCACGCAGATCAGCCAGCCCAGCCATGCGTGCTCCAGCACCCACCAGAAAGGCACGCCACGCAGGAAGCCGAGAAACAGCGGCGGATCACCGATGGGCGTCAGCGCGCCGCCGCAGTTGCTGACCACGAAGATGAAGAACACGATGTGCTGCCCCGTGATGCGGTATTTGTTCATCCTGATCCAAGGCCGGATCAGCAGCATGGAGGCGCCGGTGGTGCCGATGAAGTTCGAGAGCACAGCCCCCACGGCCAGGAAGATGACATTGCGCAGCGGGGTGGCCTCACCCTTCACGCGGATATTGATCCCGCCGGAGATGACAAAGAGGGAGCCCACCAGCGCCATGAAGCTCACATACTCATGCCCCGCGTGTTGGAGCGCGTGCCAGTCATGCTGGACCAGCCCATAATACGCCGCCGTCACCAGCCCGAGTCCCACAGCCACCTTCGGGTAATGGTGCTCCCAGAAATGCGCGGCAAAGAGTGGCATCAGCGCGATGCTCAGCAGCAGCGCCGCAAAGGGCAGGATCATCCAATACGGCGGCATGGCGGGATGGGAGGCCGTGGCGGCGGCGAGGAGTGGGAGCATGAGTCAGGGAAAATAAGGGAGTCGAGAGACGTGCCAGGGGGAGCCAAGTGGAAGCTACTGCGCCTGCACGCCCCGGCTGTCAAATCTCCTGCGTCATTCCTGGATAGGACAGGCCGGGACTGTTTTCAGGAAAAAGAAGGCTCACTTCACATCGCGCCAGAGCCAGCGGAGAGCCTCGGGCAGGGCGGGGGACATGCCTTTGCTGCCGTGGAAGCACTCGGTCCAGTCCACGCGGTGGTCGTAGCCCATGTAGTTGAGGCTGGCTTCCATCATGCGGTTGGCGAGGGGCCAGTTGCCGAACTTGTTGTCGAGGTCGTTGGTGCCATCGAGGAGATAGACGCGGATGTGCTTCCGCTCGGTGATGCGGACGAGATAGGGGTAGGCATTGCCGCCGCGAATATCGACGAAGGTGCCGACCCAGCAGAGGACCTTGTGGAATTTGTCCGGGCGCTCCCAGGCGGCGGTGAAAGAGCAGATGCCGCCGGAGGAACCGCCGGCGATGGCCCAGGCTTCGGGCTGGGGGCGGAATTTCACGCCGTAGCGCTTCTGCACCTCGGGGAGGATTTCATCGAGAAGGAAACGGACATAGGCATCGCCGAGGCTGTCGTATTCGAGGCTGCGATTGGCGGCTTTGTCGCCCTGCTTTTGGGAGATTTTGCGGCCGGGATCGACGAAGACGCCGATGGTGACGGGCATGTCTTTTTTGTGGATGAGATTATCAAAGACGACGCTGGCGCGCATGGAGCCCGAGGGATCGACATGGCGGCTGCCATCCTGCCAGACCATGAGGCAGGCCTCGCTGCCGGGTTGGTATTGCTGGGGGATGTACACGGTGACATCACGCACGGTGTCGGGGAAGATGCGGCTCTGCTTCCAGGCAAACTTTTCGAGTTTGCCCACGGGCACTCCCTTCTGCGGCTGGCTGTCAACGCTGTAGTCGTAATGCTCCACATGCACCATGCCGCCGACACGGGGCATGCCGCCGGTGGTGATTTGATATTGGAACTCGCTGAAGTTCGGCAAAGTCTTCACCAGCACCTGCAATCCGTCTTCACCCAGTGCGGTCATGGAGCCGATCACGGTGCCATCGGCACGCTGAACCAGGGCGGGTTGCGGGTCCATGATGGCCCAGGCGACGCTGGTGCCTTCGATGCGGGTGGTGGGCTTGCCTTTGAGGAGGTTTTGTTTGCCAAAAAGCCGCAGCACCTGGCCGTGCAGTTCTTTGGAGTGACTGCTTTCAGAGGTGGAGATGGCTTTCTCCAGCGCGGCCAGAGAGATTACCGGCCCTTGAGGGTTCTGCCCGAGCAGGTTTCCTGCGACCAGCACCGGGATCAAAAAAAGAGAGCGCATCATGAGTGCGCTCTCCAACGATCATGCAGTGGCAGACCTTCCACTGAATCACAGTGATGCGGTGACGGGGCCTTTGTAGCCGCCGGCTTTCACCTGGTACATGTGCTCCTGGATACCGCGCACCATCTGGCGGACGTGCGGCCATTTCATGCGGTCCTGCATGATTTCCATGCTGCGCTGGTAGGAACCCCATTGGAGGACTTCGATATTCACATGGCGCACGCCCCAGGCATCCATCTGAGTGCGGGTGGGCTTGTAAATATCAATGGTGCCGGTGCCGACGAGGGCGCTGCCGTAGTCGTCCACCACATAAGTGACTTCTGGCTGACCGCTGATCCTGAAACGTGTCCCGACCGGATAGCGGGACCAGTCTGCCGCAGCGCTGCGGACGCTGCCGAATTTGAGGGGGGTGCCCAAGGCGTTGCGAGCTCCATAGACGATGTGGTCGTCTTCATCATGGCAGTAGGCCGTTGTTCGGACTGTCATCTGGCGGCCTGGGGTCGTTGCGGCAGCCATCAAAGGCGGTCGGGGAGCTTCGATCACGAAGTAGTAACGTTTCATGTCTGTCGGGCGGAAGGGGACACCTGCCGCCAGCGCCTTGCGCACTTCATAGCGCACGCCGGGGGTCAGTGGCCCGCCTGAGCCAGTCTTGGACCCGGCATTGCCGGTGAACTGCGCATTGGGTAAGGCGCAGGAACTGAGTAACACCACCGATGCGAGAGCGGCGAGTGAGCCGACTTGAGAGAGTAATGCATTCATGGTTGAATATTGGTAACTGAGAGAAATCTACTAAAATATCCATAAGTTAGCAATATAAAAACCATAACAAGCAAACTTTTAAGGCGTTTGGAAAGCTAACTTCCGTTAAAAACAGCCTTCCTCCCAGATCGAATGGCCCAGGAAAGGCTGCCGTTTGGGTGGTATCCAGGCACAAAAAAGACGCGGACCGTTTCCGGTCCGCGTCTGCCAGGGGGAGGCTGTTTTGCCAGTCGGGCTTACGCCGCAGGAGCGACTTCGGCTGCACCACCGCCTTCAGCGGCTTTGGCAGCGTCGTCCTTTTCCTTCATGGCGGCTTTGCGGCTCATCTTCACCTTGCCTTTGTCATCGATGCCGATGCACTTGGCGGTGACCATGTCGCCGACTTTGACGACGTCTTCCGTGCGGTTGACGCGGAAGTCGGCGAGTTCGCTGATGTGGATGAGGCCGTCTTTGTTACCAAAGAGACGCATGAAGGCACCGAAGTTCGTCGTGCTGACGACCTTGCCGGTGTAGTTCTTGCCGATCTCGACCTCGGCGGAGACGCCGGAGATCATCTCGAGCGCGCGCTCAAGGCCTTCCTTGCGGGTGGCATAGACGTACACGGTGCCGTCGTCTTCGATGCTGATTTCAGCGCCGGACTCGGCCTGGATGCCTTTGATGTTTTTGCCGCCAGGACCGATGAGTTCACCGATCTTGTCAGGGTTGATCTTCACGATCTCGATGCGAGGTGCGTGCGGGCTGAGAGGCTTGATTTCGCTGATGCCAGCGGCCATGGCGCCGAGGACTTCGGTGCGGCCGTTTTTGGCTTTGACGATGGCTTCCTCAAGGATGCTGAGGGGGATGCCTGGGAGCTTGAGGTCGAGCTGGTAGCCGGTGACGCCTTCGCTGGTGCCGCAGAGCTTGAAGTCCATGTCGCCGAAGTGGTCTTCGGAGCCGAGGATGTCCATCATGGTGAGATAGCGCTTCATGCTTTCGCCTTCGAACTCAGTGACGAGACCGACGGAGATGCCAGCGACGGGGCGGATCAGAGGCACGCCTGCGTCCATGAGGGCCATGACGCCGGAGCAAACGGAGGCCATGGAGGTGGAGCCGTTGGAGGCCATGACTTCGCTGGAAACGCGGATGGCGTAGGGGAAGACTTCCTTGGCTGGAATGACAGGCTCGATGGAGCGCTCGGCGAGAGCACCGTGACCGATTTCACGACGGTTCTGACCACCGAAGCGGCCGCACTCACCGACGGAGAAGGGAGGGAAGTTGTAGTGAAGGATGAAGCGCTTCGAATCTGGGCCACCTGCGTAGGTGTCCATTTCCTGAGCTTCGTCCGCTGGAGCCAGCGTGGCGATGGCGAGGGCCTGGGTCTCACCACGGGCAAACAGGGCGGAGCCGTGAGTGCGGGGGAGGACGGCGACTTCGCCGGAGAGCGGGCGGATCTGGTCGATACCGCGACCGTCGCAGCGGCTGAGTTTGTCCAGGATGGAGATGCGGAAGGCTTTCTTCTGGAGGTAGTCGAAGGCCTGGCCGATGGCGTAACCGGAAGCTTCTGGATACTTGGCCTTGATGGCGGCTTCCACTTCGTCCTTGAGAGCGCCGATGGCTTTGCCACGGGCGACCTTGCTTGGCTGATAGATGGCACCTTCGATGCGGTCACCAGCGACCTGGTAGGCCACTTCGAGGAGTTCGTCTTGGACGAGCATGAGAGGCATGACGCGCTTCACTTTGCCAGCGAGGGCGGCGAGCTCTTCCTGAGCCTTCACGAGGCCCTGGATGCTTTCTTGAGCAAAGCGGAGAGCGGCGATGAAGTCGGCCTCAGGCATTTCCTTGGCAGCGCCTTCGATCATGATGACTTCGGTCTTGTTGCCGACGTACACGAGGTCGAGATCGCTGTCGTCACGCTGGTTGTGGGTCGGGTTCACGACGAACTGACCATTCACACGGCCGACGCGGACGGCACCGATGGGGCCTGCGAAGGGGATGTCGGACACGCAAAGAGCGGCGGAAGCGCCGTTGATCGCGAGGATGTCCGAGTCGTTCTGGCCGTCAGCGCTGAGCAGGAGGGCGACGATCTGGGTTTCGTAAAGGTAGCCTTTTGGGAACAACGGACGCAATGGGCGGTCCGTCATGCGGCAGGTGAGGATTTCCTTCTCGGTCGGACGACCTTCGCGCTTGAAGTAGCCACCAGGGAACTTGCCAGCGGCAGATGCTTTTTCTTTGTATTCCACGGAGAGCGGGAAGAAGTCGAGACCTTCCTTGATCTTGGTGGCGGAGACGGCGGTGACGATGACGATGGTGTCACCAAGGCGAACGGTCACAGCGCCATCGGCGAGGTGAGCAAGTTTACCGGTTTCGATTTCGATGATCCCTGAACCGCAGGGAGCTTTGACTGTATGGATTGCCATAGGTTGTGTTTCTTTGTCTTGTTTGTTTGGGGGAATGGACCGCGCGGAGGCGGAATGACGAAGGCCGAAGCTCGAATGACGAAGGTCATCAGGCGGGCACAATGGGTCGGAAAGGCTGCTGGATGTAAGCAGGAGGAAGCTGTAAAGCTCCGGGCTTTCTTTCTCGACTTTGTCGCCATGCGAAAAGGGGCGATGCGACGTGGCATCACCCCTTTTGGCGGGAAAAGTTGGATTAGCGGCGCAGGCCGAGGACCTTGAGGGCCTTCTGGTAGCGGTCGTTGGCCGTCAGCTTCAAGTAATCAAGGAGCTTGCGGCGGCGGGCGACCATACGGAGGAGACCACGGCGGGTGCTGTGATCCTTGACGTTGGTGGCCAAGTGGGTCGTGAGATGATTGATGCGCTCCGTCAGAATCGCGATCTGGACATCGGAGCTTCCGGTGTCTTTGTCGTGGATTTTGAAGTTGGCGGGGGCAGTGGCGACTTCGCTCATGGTATGTTTATCGGGGGAGTGCCGGACAACTTGTCTGGCGTGTTGTTTTCAATTGGGTATTGAAGGGCCACGATGTTTCCACGGATGACCACTTTGGCAAGGAGTTTTTCACAATGGACGCTGCCTTTCACTCCCCGATCTGCGCGCTGGGATACAGGCGGACGAGGACGCAACTGAGGCAGTCGTGGATCAGGGACTGGGCGGAGCGGGAGACGACTTCGGGGAGGGCGCTGGTCTCGACGCCGGATTTCCAGAGGCGGGTGATGCCGTCGTCGTGCTCTTCGAGGATCTGGCTGCAAATGGCGTTCCAGTGGCCGGGCTCGGTGCCTTCCTGCCATTCGCCCCGACCCCGGCCGAAGTGGGCGACGGCGAGGTAGGTGAGCATGGCGAGGCGGACTTGCTCGCGGAAGTGCTCGCAGGACCAGTGGAGGCGCTGATCGCCCCCGCGGACGAGGTTGTAACTTTTGATCAGGGCGTAGGCACCGATGCCTGCGGCGATGCCGCCGACGAGAGCTCCGCCCCCGAAGGTCATGCCGCCCATTTTGAGATCGGCGATGAGGCCGCCCATGGCTCCGCCGGCGACGCTGCCGACGACGCTCCAGATGGCCTCGGGCACCTGCACGGGGAGGTGAAACTGCTCCTGGGTCAGTTGACCGAGACGCCGCGCGGCTTCGCCTTCGAGTCCGTGGAGTTCGATGAGTTTGTTTGTGGTGCCGACGAGGCGGTCGGCGAGGCGGGTGGCGAGTTCTTCGCGGGCGCCCTGGTATTCTTTGTTCAGCTCCTGGCGGGCGATGCCGATGCGCTCCCAGAGTTTCTCGCCCCGGACTTCGATGCCGTCGAGGACGGCGGCGGTGAGGAGTTCGGCGAGGGCGCGGCTGGACTGGTGGAAGACTTCGACGTTGCGCTGATGCCAGGCGCGCTTGAGCTGCTTGAAGGCATCGGTCTTGGGCTCCTGGATGAGCGGGGTCATGGCCTCCATGAGGCGGTCTTCCTGCACCCAGCAGCGGGCGAAGGCATCGAGGCAGAGGGCGTCGCTGACGATGGGCCACTGCTTGAGATGATCGCGCCAGATTTGGATCTCGGATTCTTCGACGGTGGCCTCCTGGGTGGGGCCGGTTTGATTGAGGAGGACGAGGACCGGCTTGCCGACCCAGCCGAGGATCTCCATCTCGGGGGCGATGTAGGCGGCGACTTCGGGTGGCTCGGTGGCGTTGACGAGGTAAAGGACTACGTCGGCTTCCTCGCGGACATTTTTTAATGCCTGCTGGCTGCACCAGAGGGGCTTGTCGGTGAGGCGGTCCCAGGTTTGGGAGATGAACCAGAAGATGGGGTTCTTTTCGCGTTTGAGGCGCTTCAGGAGGCGGGCGCTGTCGCCGAAGCCGGGGGTGTCCCAAAGGCGGAGGAGGCGGGCGTCGTGCTCGAGGAGCTTGTAGGACTCATTGAAGAGGGTGACGTGGGCGGAGTCCCGCACTTCGCCGACGTCCTGGCGCAGGAGGGTGCGTGCCAAGGTCGTCTTACCCGCATTGGTGTGCGAGATGAGACTCAGGGTGATGATGTCCGATGCGGGTGGCTGGATGCCCGGGGGAGGCGGCATAGGACTGACTTTAGACGGTGGTGGAGCAGTGCAAAGGGGAATGTGCCCGCACATCCACTTCAGCGCTGCCGGGCGCGATCCATGGCGTGAACGATTTGTGCCCGTGCCCGCAAGTACTGTTCCTCGCGCGTGCTCAGGAGGCTGTGCTTATGCCAGTGGCTGTAGATGATGAAAGCGACGACGCCCACAAACGTGAGCATGAAAAGGCTGCTAAATCCGTCATTCGATGAAAACAGCGTGGCGAGACCTATCACGAGCATGCCCCCGCCGATGATGGTGATGAGGATCGGCGAGGGGCGGCTTGTATGGCCGTTCTTTCCTTTAACCATGTATTCCCTGGACTCGGCCTCCCATTCCCGGTCGAGGCGTTCGAGGTCGTTCTGAAGCTGGATGATCTTCAGGTCATCCGCCATGTCCGCCGTGCGTTCGGCCAGTTGCGTGAGGACTTCGGTGAAGAAGGAGGAGTCGGAGTGCTTCACGGCGAGCTGGCGATGGCAGTGACGGCAGGTGACGAATTTGGTTTCCTCGCTGATTTCGAGGGGGGCACCGCAATGATTGCACGAGACGGAGAGGAGGGTCATGGCTTTGCATGACGGTTTACAAGGGCGAGCTTCGGGAACGAAGCCTTTTTTCGCGCTCGCTAGTCAGTGATCCGGCGCGCGGCCACGAGGATCTGGACACCGGCCCCTTCAATCATGTCCTTCCAGAGTCTCTCTCGTCCAGCGAGTTTCTCGGGCGACCAGCGGTTGCCGATGCTGGTGGCATCCAGCAGGACGAGAAGTTCGGCGGCGCGCTGACGCGAGGTGAGGGCTTGTTTCACATCGAGCACGAGCCGGCGCTGCACCTCGATCTCGGGCGTGGTGGCGAGATTGAAGACGAGCACCACGCGAGGATGGGCGGGCTTCCATGCGGCAGCGAAGTCGTCCTCATTTCCTGCGGCGATGGTCACAAACTCGGGCTGGGTCATCTGCCCGAAGCGCTCGCGCACGCCTCGTGCCCAGACCTCTCGGTGTGTCGGGGTGGCATCCGTGGCATGGACGAGCACGGTGATGGTCTCCTGCCCGCCCTCGATGGCGCGCAGGGTGCGCACTAGGTAGCTCTGCCAGCCGATGGCGCGTAACTTTTTGCCGATGACCTGATGCGCGCGCCAGGCGGTGAAGGCCGCCAGCAGTCCGCGGGGCAGGATGACGAGCACGAGCAGCGTGCCTGCATAAAGATGAATCCACGGCAGCGCGGGCGCGGGGGTGGACACCTTGCCGTTCGTGCGATGCATGGCGGGCAGTTGATCCAGCGGCAGCGGCAGGTGCAGCGTGGCGGCGGCGGGCTGGAAGAGTGCGCCGAAGAAGCTCTGCGCTCTTTCTTCACTGATCAGCGTGCTTTCCCAGACGGCGCGGTATTCCTTCGACCAGCCGCGTGCATAGAGGCCGATGGCGCTGCCGAGCGCGAGCAGGGCGGCGGCGATGTGCAGCCAGGCGCGGAAGCGGCGCTGCCAGCGCTCAAAGGCGGGTGCCTGGGTGAGCTGGGCAAACCTTTGATCCACCGTCATGCCAGTGTGCTGCTCACCGTCCGCACCTCCGCGATCTCCGACCACGGGCGTGAGGCGTATCGCCAGCCATTCCACCCAGGGGCTGCGGCTTTCTTTCTGAAGCTCGATCAGCAGGGAAAAGACCATGACCAGACCATTCCACAGCAGCAATCCGACGAGCGGCAGAGCGAGCAGGTTAAACTCCGTCTCCTGACCAAAGCCTGCCATGGCATAACCCAGAACGGCGGCGAGGACCCAACCAAGGATGATCCAGGCGCGGCGGCCTGTGACCACCGTGAGCCGCTCCGTGATGCGGACCAGCGGGCCATTGCAGCCGATGACCTCCTGCTCCAGCCAGTGACTGCGGCGGAGGAGAAAGGCGGCCTCGCGCGGCCCCAGCGGGTCGGCCTTCACCGTCTCGGAGTTTAGCCCGGCGCGAGTGTGCGCGGTGGCTTCACGGCGGCGCTCTTCCGTGAGGAGCGCGCCATCAGCGTCTCCCTCTTCGATCGCGCGCCAGCGCAGGATGCTCTGCCAGTCATTCCAGTCCATGCGGGGTGGGATCAGCCATGCTTGAGTCGGATGTCTTTGATGCCGGAATTTTTCAGGGTGCTCTGGATCCGCTTCAGGATGCGCGGGCGCTCCATCGTCAGCACATGATTCACCGTGGGCTGAAGCACGCGCACGGACAAAACACCGCGCTGGATGCTGTCTGGCCGAGAGTGCTGGTAGAGGAAGTCGCCCACGATCTCGCGCCAGGCGGCCAGCACCTCCTCCAGCTTCATGCGATCTCCCAGTCCTGCCTGGATGATGACCTTGCCGACGAGATCGGCCACGCTTTGTGCAGGCAGATCAATGATCGGTCCTTCATCAGCCCCACGCCACGCCGAGATCAGCGCATGACGAAGGCGCTGGCGGGCAGTGGGATGTCGGCGGTCGGACATGAAACCATGATGAGCGCTGCCGCCGGAAAATGCGAGGGGGAATTCAGTGCGGATGTCGGCTCTCATGCAGCAGCCTCATACACCAGTGGTTTTCCTGCTTGCCACCACTCCCGCACTCCTGATAATGCGCACCCCTATCCGCACCCCCCATGAGCGCCGCTTCCACCCCCGAACTTTCCTTTGAACAGGCCATGGAGCGCCTGGAGGAGATCGTGGGCAGCATGGAATCCGACCGGATGCCTCTGGATGAGATGGTGACTTCCTATGAAGAGGGCATGAAGCTGCTCCAGCGCTGCCGCCAGCGGATCGAAAATGCACGCCAGCGCATCGAAAGCATCAGCCTCAAGGCCGATGGCAGGGCCGAACTGGCACCCTTCGAGCCAGGCAAGGACGAACCTGCCGCCGAGGATAAATCCAAGACTGCCGCCCGCCGCCGCCCAGCTGCCCGCCCTGAAACTGAGGATGTCGGCGATGAAATCCGACTCTTTTGACACCGACACAACTTGTGGATACCGACCTGCCTCCCCTCACTTGCCCTGCCGACCTGAAAGCTCTGCCGCTCGAAAAGCTGCCTGACCTCGCAGAGAAGATCCGCCAGACCCTCATCGAGACCCTCGCCGAAACCGGCGGCCATCTCGGGCCGAACCTCGGTGTCGTGGAGCTCACGCTCGCCATGCATCGAGTCTTTGACACGCCAAAGGACAAGTTTGTCTTCGATGTGGCGCACCAGGGCTACGTGCACAAGATGATCACCGGCCGCTGGGACAAGATCCACACGATCCGCCAGTATCAGGGCCTCAATGGCTTCCTGCTGCGCAGCGAAAGCAAGCATGACTGCTATGGCGCAGGCCACGCAGGCACCTCTGTCAGCGCGGCGCTCGGCATGGCCACGGCGCGCGACTTGAAAGGCACGGACGAGCACGTCGTCTGCGTCGCCGGTGATGCCGCCTTCACCTGCGGACCTGTCTTTGAAGCGCTGAACAACGTCTCCGCGCATACCAAGAAGCTCATCATCGTCCTGAACGACAACGAGTGGAGCATCGACAAAAACGTCGGCGCCATGGCGGGCTACTTCAATGCCATCGCCACGCATCCCGGCTTCGCCAATCTGCATGAGAAGGCGGCGAAGTTCGTCGAGTTCATGCTCGGCGGCGGCGTGCGCAAGCTGGCCGAACGCGTGGAGAAGACGGCGAAGGGTCTGCTCCTTCCCCAAAGCGAAGGTCCGCACAACCGCAGTACGATGTTTGATGAGTTCGGCATCCGCTACTACGGCCCCATCGACGGACACAACCTGCCGTTGCTGATCCAGACTTTTGATTTCCTGAAGAATCAGAACGAGCCCGTCATCTTGCATGTGCTCACCGAGAAGGGCCGTGGCTACAAACCAGCGCTGGAAGATCCGCTGAAGTTCCACGGCCTCGGCAAATACAAGGTCGAAACGGGTGAGACCGCCGCCACCGACAAGCCCACCTACTCGCAGATCTATGGCCGCAGCGTCACGGACTTTGCGAAGGAAGACAAGAGCATCGTCGCCATCACCGGAGCCATGCCCGGCGGCACCGGCCTGATCGTTTTCAAAAAGGAAATCCCCGAGCGCTACTTCGATGTCGGCATCGCCGAGGAGCACGCGGCGCTCTTTGCCTGCGGCCTTGCTACTCAAGGCATGCGGCCTTTCCTGACGATCTACTCCACCTTCATGCAGCGCGCCTTTGACATGATCATTCATGACATGGCCATCCAAAACCTGCCGGTGCGTCTGTGCATGGACCGTGGCGGTTTGAGCGGTGACGACGGCCCGACGCATCACGGCCTCTTTGACATCGCCTATCTGCGCGGCGTGCCCGGACTCGTCCACATGCAGCCGAAGGATGAAGACGAGTTCGTGGACATGCTCTGGACCATGGCAAAATACGACAAAGGCCCCATCGCCATCCGCTATCCGCGTGGCAATGGCCCTGGAGTCACGCCCAAGCCGAAGCCCCAGCTCCTCGAAATCGGCAAAGCTGAACTCGTTGCTGACGGCAGCGATGTAGCCCTCATCGGGCTCGGCGACATGTTCTCCATCGCCGAGCAGGCCAAAGCGCAGCTTGAGGCCAAAGGACTCTCCGTGGCCCTCATCAACCCGCGCTGGATCAAGCCGCTCGACGGTGCGCTCATCGCGCAGATCGCTGCGAAGGTGAAGGTCGTCTGCACTTTGGAAGACCACATCCTCATGAACGGCTTCGGCTGTGGCGTCGTGGAGCTTCTCAATGATGCTGGCATCAAGACACCGGTCGTCCGCATTGGCTGGCCGGATGAATTTGTCGAGCACGGCTCGCCCGCAGGTCTGCGCAAGAAACACGGCCTCACGGTGGAAAACACTGTCGAAAAAGTGCTCGCCAAGCTGGTCTGAGCCAACCTTGGCGAATGATGAGCCGTATCCTTCCGCCAAGACAAAAAGGTTGAAAACCAACGCCGCTGCGGCCCGATTAGTCACTCCCCTCAGAAAACCCCATGAAAAAACTCGCTGCCATCTCCGCCCTCTCCGTGTTTGCCATGCTCGCCTCCGCCCAGGACGCCAGCGTCGCCGTTATCGAGCTCAAGCCACACGCCTCCAACCCGCTCGGCTATGACAAGACCGACCTCAGCGTCAAGGCTGGTCAGAAAGTGAAGCTCACCCTGAACAACACGGGCAGCATCGCCCCGCAGCCGCACAATTTCATCCTCATCAAGCCCGGCAAGGAAATGGCCGTCGGTGCCCAAGCCAACGCCATGATGACCGACCCTCAGGCAATGGCGAAGAGCTACATCCCGGATGCCTCGAAGGAGGACATCCTCGTCCACACCAAGCTCGTCATGCCGAACGCGAATGAAACCATCGAGTTCACCGCCCCTGCCGAAGCAGGCGACTATCCCTACATGTGCACCTTCCCCGGCCACTGGCTGCTGATGAAGGGCGTGATGCACGTCACAAAGTAACTTTGATTCTTGAAGGCGGACACGAGTCCGCCTTCATCGTATTCACCCCCCGCACCAACCCCGATCATGAAACGCATCCTCAGCCTCCTCACCTTCGTCGCTCTCAGCGCATCTTCCTTTGCCGAAGATGGCAAGCTTCCCGTCGCCGGTCTGAACTTCACCTACCCAGCCGCCTGGGCCTCCGTGCCGCCCACCAGCCCGATGCGTGCAGGCACCCTGAACATCACCGTCGAAGGCGCTGAAAAGCCGCTCGAAGCCGTCTTCTACTACTTCGGCGCAGGCCAGGGTGGTGATTCGAAAGCCAATGTGGACCGCTGGCTCGGCCAGTTTGCCAGCCCGCCGGAGTCCAAGACTGAGGAACTCGATGCCAATGGCACCAAAGTCACCCTCGTCACCGCCACCGGCACTTACAACGATGGAGCCATGTTTGGCCCGAAGACCCCGAAGGAAAACTACACACTGCTCGGTGCCATCGTTCCTGGCACGGACGCTCCCGTCTTCATCAAGCTGACCGGCCCCAAAGACGCCGTGGCCAAAATTGGCGATGCCTTCAAGGCCATGATCAAGAGTCCTTTTCCGGCGAAGTAAGTCGCCTCCTTTGATTTAACGATAAAAAAGCCAGAGGCGTGAGCCCCTGGCTTTTTTGTTTTCAGATTCGGGCAAAGTCCGGCGCAGCTTACGGCACCACGACCTTCGCATGAGTCTGATCCTCTTGACTGAAGATTTGAGAAGATGCGAACTGCCATCTCGCGCTTTCCAAGGAGGATTTTGTCGGGTATAGGGCGCGCCGATGAATTTGCTTAGATATACCCGTTCTATCTGCCTGCTTTGCCTGCTGATCGGGTTTGGCTCCTGGCTGGGTTGGATGACTTTGCCTCAGATTCAGGTGGCTAGGCATGACCCACTGATCGTGGCCCCAGGAATGCCGCAGGAGATGGTGAACCCGGAGGCCGCTGCTGCCATCACGGAGCCTGGGCAGATCCAGCAGATGCTGGCGCGGGAGTCATCACTGGCGGGGGCGCTGGACGGGGCGCGCCGTGCGGTCCAGTCTCTGACCGCGGCGGAATCCCGGCTGCCGGAGAATGCGGGGACGCGCTTCTTTGCCGCGCATCCGGGGCAGCAACTGACGGCGCGTTTTCGTGAGGGTGACATGGTGTTGGCATCCGGGCGCTCGGGCAGCTCGTGGAGCGGGGCGCTGCGCTGGCTGAATCCGGCGGCACCGGAGTCGAGGCCGCTGCCTAGCAAGACGGCGGCGGGGCGTGTGGAGTATGTGCATTCTGGCGGGGTGATGGAGTGGTATGAGAACCGGCCCGAGGGACTGGAGCATGGGTTCGTGGTCCAGGCGGGGGCGTCTCTGGCCGGACCTGGGGAGTCGGAGATCCGGCTTTCTCTCGCGGTGGCCGGGCTGCAAAGCCGGGGCGCGGGTGAGGCGGTGGATTTTGTGGAGGCTGCCTCGGCCCGGCCGGTCTTCCGCTACGGGAAACTGAAGGTCTGGGACAGCCAGGGCAGGGAACTGGGCTCTCATCTGGAGGCTACGGAGGCGGGGGCTGACATCGTCATTGCGGCAGCGGGGGCGGTGTATCCTCTGATGGTGGACCCGCTGATCACATCTCTGGAGGCGGTGCTGACGCCCGAGTTCACGGGGGATGGAGCACCGCAGGACCGGCTGTCTCAGTCCATGGCCCTGGTGGGAGATACGGCGCTGCTGGGGATGTCAGCGGATGACACGGCGGGGGGAATCGATGCCGGAAGTGTGTATGTGTTTACCCGGACGGCAGGTCTGTGGACCCTGCAGACGCGGCTGACGGCGGCGGATGGCGCGGCTGGGGATCTCTTTGGCTTCTCGGTGGCCATGTCAGGCACTTCGGCGCTGGTGGGGGCTTATTTGGACAATCAACCGGGGGTCCTGAAGGCTGGCAGCGCCTATGTTTTTACCCGCAGCGGCAGTGTCTGGAGCCAGGAACAAAAGCTGGTGGCAGCGGATGGCTCGGCTAGTGATTTTTTCGGCTTTTCGGTGGGTATCTCGGGTGACACCTCCGTCATCGGTGCAATCCAGGATGAGCCAGTCGGCAGCCCGGCCAATGCTCAACATGGCAGCGCCTACATTTTCACCCGCAGCGGCGGTGTCTGGAGTCTCCAGCAGAAGCTCGTGGCGGCGGATGCTCAGATCGGTGCCAACTATGGTTATCACGTCGCGCTGGAGGCGGATACGGCCCTGATCGGGTCGCCGGCAGCCGATGTCTCCAGCGTCACGGACTCTGGGGCTGCCTATGTGCATGTGCGCAGCGGTACGACGTGGACCCAGCAGAGGAAGCTGACGCCTGTCCCCTCGACGGATGCCTCCGCTGGAGATCGCTTCGGCCAGGCAGTCGCTCTATCGGGTGAGACGGCGCTGATGGGGGCCTTTTCCGATGACCATGTGGGGGTCACGAATGGCGGAAGTGCCTACGTTTTCCTGCGCAGCGGCACAACCTGGAGCCAGCAAGCCAAACTGGTGGCTAGCGATACGGCGACGGACAATCGTCTGGGATCTGCGGTGGCTCTCGATGGCGACATTGCCGTGCTGGGGGCTCCTGATCCCATCCTGCTGGCACCCGGTCCCGGCAGCGCCTATGTCTTCACCCGCAGCGGCTCATCATGGGCCCAGCAGGCGAAATTGCAGGCAGCGGATGGAGACATAGGGCAGCGCTACGGCACAGCGGTGGCCATCTCGGGAGGCACCCTCCTCTCAGGAGCTCCCTACCAGCGCAGCGGGGCCGGGGAGGAGGCGGGGTCGGCGTATGTGTATGTCTTGAGTACCGGTAGCTGGAGCCTCCAGCAAAAGCTCAGCGCGGGGGATGGAGCCTCCAGGGATGTGTTTGGCCTCAGTGTCGCGGCTTCCGGCAGCAGCGTACTGGCTGGTGCCCCTTACGATGACACGGCTTCGGGCATTGATTCCGGCTCGGCCTATGTCTTCCTGCGCAGTGGTTCCACCTGGGTGTCTCAGGCGAGACTGACTGCCAGCACTGCCGCTGCCAACGATTACTTCGGCACCTCGGTGGCCCTGGCTGGAGACTATGCCGTCGTCGGTGCCCCGCAGATCGACCCTGAGCAGGAGGTGGAGTCGGTGCGTGGACCTGGGAAAGCCTATGCCTTCCAGCGCACGGGCACGGCCTGGTCTGCATCGCAGAGTCTCGTGCCCACGGATGCTCAGGCGAATGATGACTTCTACGGGCGCTCCGTGGCGGTCTCCGGGGGCAGTGCCGTGGTCGGTGCGCCCCGGCATGATCCCGTCGCGAGAGTCAACGCTGG
The DNA here is from genome assembly GCF_044378005.1 of Prosthecobacter sp. Taxonomy (GTDB): domain Bacteria; phylum Verrucomicrobiota; class Verrucomicrobiia; order Verrucomicrobiales; family Verrucomicrobiaceae; genus Prosthecobacter. The sequence goes on along the minus strand of NZ_JBILYB010000031.1, from coordinate 1,444 downwards.
TGCTGCGTACGTCTTTGTGGAAAGCAGCGGTGTCTGGTCTAACCAGGCCAAGCTTCTCCCCAGTGACTCCACGGCGGATGATCAATTCGGCTTTGCGGTCGCTCTCTCCGGGGAGACGGCCTTGGTAGGTGCGCCGCTGGATAACAGCCCGAGTGTGGATGCAGGCAGCGCCTATGCTTTTGTACGCAGTGCCGGTGTCTGGACACAGCAGCAGAAACTCACCGCGACCGGTGCGGCAACACTGGATGACTTCGGCCGCAGTGTCAGCATCTCGGGGGACACGGCTCTGGTCGGCTCCCCGCTGGATGATGTGGGATTGGTCGTGGACACAGGCAGCGCCTATGTCTTTCTGCGCACCGGGCTGGTGTGGGCTCAGCAGGCCCGCCTGAATGCCACAGGTACCCTGGATGGGGACGGCTTTGGCGAATCCGTGGTGATCGAGGGGAACACAGCCCTGATCGGTGCCCCGTCGGATGATCTGGAAGCGCTTTCCGGGCTGAATGAAGGAAGCGCCACCGTCTTCATCCGCACGGGCGTCACCTGGAGCCAGGAAGCTGTATTGAGTGCTTCTGCGCCGGTAAACTTTGATGCTTTCGGCACTTCCGTCGCGCTGGGGGCAAACTTTGCCGCTGTCGGCGTGGCGCGTGATGACTCGGTCTCTCCTATCTCCGGTGATCCCCGCACCGACCACGGCAGCGTGCAGATCTTCCGCCTGGGCATGACTCCGCAGGAGTCCTGGCGTGTGACCTATTTCGGATCTTCCGAGAATTCTGGCGATGGGGCCGACGGGTTTGATTTCGATCACGATGGCTTGGTTAACTTGATCGAATGGGCCTGCCATCTGAACCCGACTACAGGCAGCACCTTCTCTGCCACGGCGACCCCTGACGGTGCCGAACTGATCTTTCTCTACTCGCGCAGTTCCGCAGCCCAGCAGGCGGGTGCTGCTTACGACGTGGAGTGGAGTGACACCCTGGAGGCGCTGAACTGGAGCACGGCCGGTGTCACACAGTCAGTGCTCGCCGATGATGGCACGCTGCAATCAGTCCGCGCCGTGGTTCCGCTCGGTGGCTTGGGGCGGCGCTTCGTGCGCCTGCGGGTGCAGGCACCTTGAGTCTGAGGCCGGGCGTGTCCGAAAGCTGTGTCGGAGGGGCAGATGGTGGAGCGTGGCACCACGGCAAGTTGCCTGCTGACTTGGCTGCCTATCTTCTGGTATCTGGGAAGGTTCCGACTAGGCTGGTGCCATGTCTTCATCGAACGCTGCCGAAACCAATCCCTGGACCACCCTCAGCACTCGGGAGACTTACGCGAATCCCTGGATTCGAGTGCGAGAGGATCAGGTGATCAATCCCAGCGGGGGGCGAGGCATTTATGGGGTGGTGGAATACAAGAACCGGGCGGTGGGTGTGGTGCCGATCGATAACGATGGCTTTACCTGGCTCGT
>NZ_JBILYB010000292.1:0-3440 GCF_044378005.1 Prosthecobacter sp. | reverse complement strand
TCGAATTCCAAGGTGGTGTCTATCTCCGCCCGACGATCATCCGCTGCGATTCCTGGGAGCACTCGCTCGCGAACCGCGAGTTCCTTTGCCCCTACGCCAGCGTCGTCGAAGTGAAGCAGAGCGAGGTGCTGAGCAAGATCGGCTACTCCCTCATCGTCACCGCCATCACCGCCGACCCCGAGTTCACCGAGCAGCTCCTCGAATGTTCCGACATCGACCGCCTGAACCTCGGACCGCTCAGCACCATGAGCATCAGCTGGGATCAGCCGCACGAGGGCAACATGTTCGAGTTCCTCTACAAACGCCGCAGCATCGACCGTTCCGCCGCCTGAGATGTCGCTCATTTCCTTCGACCATCAGCCGCGTACGCGACTCATCTTTGGCAACGGCACGCTCGCCCGTCTGGGTGAGCTTGTTCGTGAACTCGGCGGCAGACGCGCGCTGATCGTCAGTGATCCAGGCATCGTCAAAGCAGGTTACGTTACCCGTGCCATCAGCATCCTCATCGGTGCCGGAGTCGAGGCGCGTGCCTTTGGTGAAGTGCGGGAGAACCCGAGCACGGAAGATGTGGACCGTTGCGTTGCCATGGCCAAGGAATTCAAGATCGACTTCATCATCGGTCTCGGTGGTGGCAGCAGCATGGACACGGCGAAGGGCTGCAACTTCATCCTCACGAATGGTGGTCGCATGCACGACTACTGGGGCACGGGCAAGGCCACGAAGCCCATGCTTCCACTGATCGCCATCCCCACCACCTCGGGCACCGGCAGCGAGTGTCAAAGCTACGCTCTTATCTCCGATGCCGAGACGCATGTGAAGATGGCCTGTGGTGACATCAAAGCTGCGGCCAAGGTCGCCATTCTCGATCCCGAACTCACCGTCTCCCAGCCACAGCGCGTCACCGTATGCACCGGTATCGACGCCATCTCCCACGCGCTAGAAACCGCCGTCACCAACAAGCGCAATGCCTTCTCCACTGTGTTTTCACGCGAGGGCTTCCGGCTGCTTCATGCCGGGTTCAGTCGTGTGCTCCGCGAACCCAAAAACCTGGATGCCCGTGGCATGATGCTGCTCGGTGCCGCCTATGCAGGCACCGCCATCGAAGGCTCCATGCTCGGTGCCGCGCACTCCTGCGCGAACCCGCTCACAGCAAAGTTTAACGTTGTACATGGCGAGGCTGTCGGCGTCATGCTGCCCCACGTCATTCGGTTCAACAGCGCCGTCCCCGAAATCGCCGCCATCTACGAAAGCTACTTCGATGGTGATCTCGCGGACCGCATCAACGAGTTGCTTTGGGAGGCGAAGATGCCTCGCCAGATCGCCCATTACGGAGTCACTGAAAAAGACATCCCAGCACTCGCGGAGATGGCCATGAAGCAGTGGACGGCTCAGTTCAATCCACGTCCGCTGACCGTGAAAGACTTTGCCGCACTGTATCGAGCCGCCTTGTAATCACGGATTGATCGGTGTCGGTGTGTGGCAAGCCCTTCAAGGAGAAGGGCACGTTATTCTGTGACAAAAAAGGCAGTGTCGAATGATTCACCACGCAGACAATGCGTGGTGTTGTGAGGTGATCAATGAAGTGGCGCGATCCCCCCGCCGCCATGACACGTAACATTTTTCTTCTTTTTGCCGCTCTAACATCCGCCACCGACCTCATGGCCGACACGGTCGCTTACTGGAACTTTAATTCGCTGTCTATCGCCACGGCCAGTGCGCCGGGTGCGGGTGGTGTGCCGACGACCATCGCGGCGAGTCAGGGGACGGGGACTCTATCTCTCACGGGTTACACGGGCCTGGTCGATGACTTTGCCGGCTCGACGATCAATGTCATCGGCGCTGATCCTTCTGGTGCGTCGCTCAGTCTTGTCAGCAATGCGGGAAACAACAGCTACATCGAAGTGCAGCTCAATCTCGCTGACTTTGCGGACCCCGTGGTGACTTTCGCCACTCGTGGAACGACGACTGGCTTCAACAGCGGCTTGTGGTCTTATAGTGTGAACGGTGGCGCATTTACTAATGTGGGTGGAAACACCGCGTCGGTATCCACGACTTTTGCGCTGGCTCCATCCATCGACCTGACGGCGATCAATGCCGTGGACGGCCAAGCCAATGTGCGGCTGCGCTACACCGTGAGCGGCGCTACGAATACAACCGGCAACAACCGCATCGACAACCTGCAAATCAACGCCACACGCACCACGGACAGCGTCGCGCCACTCGCGAGCAGTTTGGCTCCGCTGGATAACGCGACGGGTGTGCCGATCACTGCCACTCCGAGCATCATCTTCAATGAAGCGGTGCAAAAGGGCAGCGCGGGAGACATCTTCATCAAGCGCACCAGCGATAACTCGATTTTTGAAACCATCGCGATCACTTCATCTCAAATCACGATCTCCACCGCCACGATGACGATCACGCCGACGACTTCGTTTGCCTACACGACTGGCTACTACATTGAAGTCCCGGCTGGAGCCATCGAAGACCTCGCGGGAAATGATTATGCGGGCCTCAGTGGCGCGGCGGCGTGGAATTTCACTACCATCGCACCATCCGTGCTGCCGACGGTGACGGAGACGTTCACGACCGAGACGAAGGTGCTGCCAGCAGGCTCCAGTGTCAGCGCTGACTATTATGCAGAAGGCAACGGTCAGGGTTCCTTTGCCCGCTACGACATGGGTGTCTTCAACATGTCAAAGCTCGATTTCGGTCTCAGTGGTGCCTCCACGATCACCAGTGTGGCCTCGGCGGAATTCACACTCACACACAATGACCGCACCTTCACCCAGGGCACGGAGTTGGAGTTCTTTTTCACCACGGACTCATCCACCGGCAAGACATTCAATGCCGCACTCGTCAACGGCATCGACAATGCGCAGTTCGCCTTCGCTCCCATCTCACTCGGCAAGTTTGCTTACACACCGAAGGCTGGCGGACTGACGGATACATTCACGCTCGATCTCGCAGCGGCGGGCACAGCGCTCGTCTCACGTCTGAACACGGGAGAGGACTTCAGCATCATCCTGGCAGCCACCACGCCGATGGCGGCCATCACTTACTCCGGCAAAGGCAACACATTTGACCCTGGCGATCCCTCTTTGAAGCTGACGGTGAATGAAACGACCGGCGTGGACACCACACCGCCCGCCGTGGCCTTTTTCACGCCTGCGGACGGCGCAGGCGGTCTGCCAATCTCCTCGAACATTAAAATCAACTTCAACGAGCTGATCCAAAAAGGCACCGGCTGGATCACCATCTTCCGCAGCAGCGATCATTCGGTTTTTGAGTCAATTCCTGTCACCAGCACGCAAGTCACGGTGAATCTCGGCACGGTAACGATCGACCCCACGGCGGCGCTGGAGTCTGCTGGCAGTTATTATGTGCAAATCGCGGCTGGAGCCATCGAGGACGTTTCAGGCAATGATTTCGCAGGCATCGCC
>NZ_JBILYB010000291.1:0-3441 GCF_044378005.1 Prosthecobacter sp. | reverse complement strand
GATCACATCGCCGCGCTCGGGGACGATCCGCTCCAGCCGATCCTTCAGTTTTGGAAGCGCGATGGCCGCACCTTCTTCTTCTCGATGCGCATGAATGACATCCATCATGCGTGGTTCAACTGGGCGCACCTGTGGTCTGACTTCCACAGGTCGCAGCGGCATCTGTTTCTCAAGCCGCCAACGGACAAGGAATGGGAGACCGAGTTCCTCCCATGGTTCGAAGGCAAGATCACCAAGAGGCCTGCCATCAGCACTTCATCCGTGGCCTTCGACTACTCGCAGGCCGAAGTGCGGACGTATTACCTCGAAACGCTGCGCGAAGCCTGCCGTCGCTATGATCTGGACGGCATCGAACTCGACTGGCTGCGCTTTCCCGACCTCTTCCGCAAGGGTGAGGTGAATGTGGCAATCATGACGGCCTTCGTTCGCGATGCGCGGGCCGTTCTCAATGAAGCAGCCAAACGGCGCGGCCACTCCCTGCGACTGCTGGCCCGTGTGCCCGTGACGCCGGAGCAGGCGCTCTCCATCGGTCTGGACGTGGAGGCCTGGCTGAAGGCGGGCTGGCTGGACGCCGTCATCGCCGGTCCCGGCACTAGTTTTTCCGCGTGCCCGTTGGAGCGCTGGGTTGACCTCGCACACCGGCATGGCGTGCCCGTCTATGGATCGATGGAGCGGCAGAACCGGAATAACGTTCCTCGCTACGGCAGCCCCGAAACATTGCGGGCCGCCATCGCCACACTCTGGGAGAAAGGTGCAGATGGGCTCTACTTCTTCAACTTCTACGTCCGCGACGAGATGCCGCTGCTCGACGAGTTCGCCGACCGTGCGCTGCTGGCGCGATTGCCGAAGGAATATTTCATCGAATCCGGCGGCGACGGCGACCTGACCAAGAGCGGCGGCCCACTGCCGCTGGCATTAAAGCCTGGCACTCCCGCCACCGTGCATCTGGTCATCGCCGATGATCCCGCGAAGGCCAAGGAAGCCAGCCTGGAGATCCTTTTCAAAAGCGAAGGTGAGACCGAGGCACCCGCCATCACCCTCAACGGTCAATCGCTCAAAGAACCGAAATCCACACCCGCCAAAGCGGGCTTTACCCTCACGCTTTCCTCCGCCGCTCTGAAGTCAGCGCTCAAGCGCGGCACCAACGACTTCACCTTCACGTCAGCCGCCAGTGTCACGGTCACCGCTTTGAGTGTGCGTGTGGTGCCGTAAACCATCAGCAACTCCATTCACCCATGAAAAAGCTCATCAACCAACCCACGCATTATGTGGAGGAAATGCTCGCCGGTCTCCTCCTTGCCAATCCCAGCCTGAAACTCGATGGCGGCAGTCAGCGCGTCATTCGTCGCGCGAGCGGTGCGAGGTCGGGTAAGGTCGGCATCGCGTCGGGCGGCGGCAGCGGGCATCTGCCGCTCTTCACCGGTTATGTCGGCGAGGGACTGCTCGACACCTGCTCTATCGGTAATGTTTTTGAAGGGCCAAACGTCGAGAGCTGCGAGGACGCCATTCGCCTCGCGCATGGCGGCGCGGGCGTGGTCTGCCTCTACGGCAACTACGGCGGCGACCGCATGAACTTCGACATGGCCTGCGAGCTTCTCGATGGGGAAGGCATCGCCACGCGCACCGTGCTCGGCACCGATGACATCGCCAGCGCCGCGCCCGCCGAGACGCACAAACGTCGCGGCGTGGCGGGCATCCTCTATGCCTACAAAGCCGCCGGAGCACTCGCGGAAAGCGGCGCGAACCTGGATGAAGTCGCCCGCATCGCACAGAAGGCCGTGGACGCCACGCGCACCATCGGCGTGGCGCTTTCGCCCTGCCAGGTGCCCACCGCGAGCGCACCGAACTTCTCCATCGCAGACGACGAAATCGAAATGGGCATGGGCATTCACGGCGAGCCCGGCATCTGGCGGGCGAAGCTGAAAAGCGCCGACGCCATCGTCGATGAAATGCTGGAGCGCCTGCTCGCCGACCGGCCCATCGCCGCAGATTGCCGTGTCTCCGTGCTCGTAAATGGACTCGGCGCCACGCCGCTGGAGGAGCTGTTCATCCTCTACCGTCGCACGCATCAAATCCTCAGCGAGCGCGGCATCACCATCATCATGCCTCTTGTCGGAAACTACGTCACCTCCATGGAGATGGCTGGCGCGTCCATTTCGCTGCACCTGCTCGATGCCGAGCTGGAGAAACTGCTGCTCGCCCCCGCGTCCTGCGCCTTCTGGAAAGTCTGAGCCACATGCCCATCACCGTCCTGACCCTGTGCGACGCCGTCGCCCGCTCACATGCACGCATCGCGCGGCTCGAAGACCAGTTAAATGCCGCCGATGCCCTCCTCGGCGATGGCGACACCGGTTCCATGCTCGCGCGGGTCATCGAAAAAATGGCCGCCACCGATTTGTCGTCCACCACCGATGTCGGCGCGGCTTTCAACGTCCTCGCCCGCGCCACCATGTCCGCCACAGGCTCCAGCCTCGGCACCTTGCTAGCGACCGCACTCCTCACCTTTGCCAAATCCACCAAAGGCCGCAGCGAAATCCCGTGGAGCGAACTCTCCAGCCTCATCGTGCAAGCCATCGAAGCCATGCGCACCCGTGGCGGAGCCAGCCTCGGCGACAAGACCATCCTCGACGCCCTGCACAGCATCGCGAAGAACCTCAGCGGCATCACCGATGGCACCACCGCCGTCCTCGCTGCCGAAACCGGTGCCCGCGCCGCGCTGGAGCATTTCAAACCACTGCCCTGCAAAATCGGGCGCGCCCGCCTCTTCCCCGAAAAAAGCACCGGGTCACATGACCCCGGCATGCTCGCGATTGCACTGCTGCTGGAGCGTGAGGAAACTCTCGAAGGCATCCCGGGCTGCCTCCCCCAAACGGCATCGTAAGCTTCGCCATTCGCGTGAATCACCATGCCCGCCGCGCCGGACAACCACGACGCCCACGACTACGCCGAGCGCATCCGCGAGCGGTTGCCGCGTCGTTTGCAGGAATTGCGGGAGGCCGCAGGCTTCACGAAGTATGGTTTGGCTCGTGAGAGCGGGGTGAGCCGGGAATACATTGGTAAGATCGAGCGTGGCAAAGCGAACCCAACCCTGCCTGTCACCGCGCAACTCAGTTATGGGCTTGGCATGACGCTGGAGCAGTTCACCCATCATCTTGAAGACCAGGACGATGGCGAGTGAAGCCCCGTCACCTATGATTGACTAACGGCAGGGCCGGGGGCTGTGCTCCAATGGCGGGCGTCACACCCGACGACCGCCATGCTGATCCTCTCCAACAGTCCAGACCGCTTCCCGCTCACGGGAGCCGCCTTTTTGCCTCCGGGAGCGGTGTTTTCGGCCTTGGGAGGGCTATTCCGCCTCAAAACTGCCATCCCGAACGAAATGGTAGCCATACCGGACACCACGGTAGCGCTACCGGCGCTGAAGGTAGGGACCCCGCGCCA
>NZ_JBILYB010000290.1:0-3467 GCF_044378005.1 Prosthecobacter sp. | reverse complement strand
CTCGGACACCGCATCAAACTGGAAGATGTGGCGGCAGCGAGTCTCGGCACAGGCAAGACTGCCGATGGCCTGCAGGCCTTGCGCTGGTGGCAGCAGGGGAAGATCCTGGAGATCGCTGAATACTGCGCCTACGACGTGAAAGTCACCAAGGAAGTCCACGAATTCGGCGCGAAGAACGGCTTCGTGAAGTTCAACGACAAGAATGGCCGCGAACAAAAAGTGGCCGTGAAGTGGAGCCTCGATTGAGGCTCAACGACGTCGCAGCCGAACCAAGATCGCGGCGTGATCGCTGCCCGTCAGGCACCAGATCTTCTTTGCCTCGGTGACTTCCCAATCCTTACCGACCCACACCTGGTCGATGCTGAGAAGCGGCAGCCCCATCGGCCAGGTCTCGCGAAAACCTGTGCCCATCACATCAAGCCCATTGACGAAGCTCCTTCGATGCTCATCGAAGTAATGGGATTCGAGCGGAGTGTTAAAATCACCGACGAGAATTGCATCACGCCGATTCTTGGACTGAGCGAAGGCCTCCTGGATTTGAAGTTCGCGCGAGTGGAAGAGCCCAGGATGCACATCAGCGACCACGACAGGGAAAGTGGGTCCCAGACCATCGACATCGAAGCGAGCAAAGGCACCCAAGCCCTCAAGCTTGCCACGCTCGCGATAGCGTGATGGCACGCGGGATAACCAAAGAATGCCACGCGGCATCCACGCGGCTTTGTAACCAGGGAGTTGTGCTTCGTAAGTCGTCGTGAGCTCCCCTGCCTCTTTGCCCGGTTCGACGAAGCCGGCGATGTGAGGCCGGTGCTTCATCACCAGTTCGATAGCTTCCTGATCCAATCCATTGGGGCGGCAAAGATTCCAGTACAGCAGTGTGACGTCATCTTTGGATGTGCTTGTGGGAGAGATTTTGTTTTTCCCCACGGCATAGGAAGTCATCGTCCACCAGAGCGTGAGTGAAATCATGGCTGCGAAGGCGATCTTCTGCAGCCAGCGGACACGGTGCGAACCTACCGCGAGCACGAAAGCCAGGGCAATGAGACATGGCTTGGGCATGCCATAAAACAGCACAGCCCAACTGACATGACGATCTTTCAACCACAGTTGCAGCACGATGCCGACGATGAGTGCCAGCCAAGCGAGCGCCGTGAACACACGCATGAGATCAGCCTGCGGGCGTGAGCACGACCTTCTGCACATCCAGAACCGCGGACTTTACTTTGTTCACGGGGTCAATCACGAGACGCTGAGTTCCAGCGGCGGTGATTTCGATCTCGCCTAGGCTCACATCCTGCCATTTTTGGAAGCCGCCGGTGTCCTGCGTGGTCCACTTCAGGGATTGCTTTCCCTGCTTCAGTTCGACTTCGCTGCCGTGATTACCACCACCGCAACCATAGCTGACGCTGACCTTGTATTTCCCAGGCTTCGTCGCGGTGAACTCCCACTCGGCAAAATCATCTGCTTCGGTCCAAAAACCGAGGCAGTTTTTCTCGGGTTTGGGTTCATAGCGCATGGTCTCCGACCATGTCGTCGCGTCCTTTGCCAGCAAGGTGACGCTGCCATCAGCGGCCTGAGTGATCGCCCCACCCTCGGCGGCGGGGATGAGCGCCACTTCGAGGAGCTTGAAGCTGCCATCCTCTGCTGGCGGGGTGATCATGGAGAAGGGGAAATCACCCGCGTTCTGAATGTGAACCGTGCCCAGATACACCCTGCGCGGCGTCACCGATGATTTGAGCGGCTTCTTGGAAACGAGGTCGCCGATGCGAAACTGCATACCCAGCGAGGCACGGCGCAGCGTGTAAGTCAGCCGCACTTGGTATTTGCCCCAGCGCTTGGCTTCAAACTTCGACCACAAATACGTTTCCCAATGCGCCTGGTTTGAATGTTCATAGTCGCTCGGACCAAAGGTGATGATGCCTCGGGTGGGCAGGTCTTCACGCTCCACGGGTTCAGCGCTGCCAAAGTCCCCGATGTCCACTGCTTCAGGAAAAGGCATCTCAGTCACCGGTTTCGCCGACTCGGCAGACGGTTTGGCCTCGGCGGTGACGGGTTTGACCTCGACTTTGGGTGTGGATTTCTCAGGGGCAGGGGCTGCCGCAGGTTTCTTGTCGCAAGCGGTCAGAGCGATGGCCAGCACGAGGGTGGCGGAGGTCAGGAAAGGTCGAATCATGGGAAGATGGGGCGAGACTGGCAGGAGGCCGCGCGGGCGGCAAGTCAGAACGGTTCGAATTCGGTTTCGTTAGCTGAGATTCCGGCGCTTGGCATTTCACTGGCAGCCGCTAGTCTCGGAATCATGCCAAGAGTCATCGCTGCTATTCTTCTTTTGTTTACCGTAGTGACGGCACACGCGGTGGAGTTAGTCTCTGGCCCGAAAGTCATGCAGAGTGAAAGCAGCGCCACCATCGCCTGGAGAACCGATGTGGCCTGCGGCACGCGCGTGAGCTACGGCACGACGGCGGGGAGGCTCGATCAGAAGCTCGAAGGCGTAGTCACTGATGACCACACCGTCACCCTCGGCAGCCTCACCCAGGGCACGACCTATTTCTACCAGGTCGGTAGCGCGCGTCAGCAGCTCGGTGCGGGAAGCTTTACCATGGGCAGCAATGTCAAACCCGCCGGTGCCGTCCCACCCAAAGTGGAGGCACCGAAGTCCATACTCGAAAAGCTTGTCGATGCCCTCACTCCCGAGGCACCGAAGACGAAGCCCGCGCCCGCACCATCCACCGCCGCACGAGCACCGCCAGCACGCGTGAGCTGGGGCTATTGGGAATCGCTCCAGGATCACTACAACCGCCACGGCTCTGATTTCCAAAGCCAGTCACCGGAAGACTACGCCGCCCAAGCTTGGCACTTCCTCCAGCGCGCGAAGGCCGGACAGCTTCAGATGAAGTGGGATGACGCTGATGAAACCCTCCGCGTCTATGATCCGAAGACACGAGCCTTTGCCGCCTACAATCGCAACGGCACGACGAAGACCTATTTCCGCCCAAACAACTCGAGCTACTGGCAGCGCCAGCCCGGCAAGCTCATCCAGCCCGCGCAACTGCACTTCAAGTGATGAAAACTACCCATAACTGTCCCGTCTGCGGATACGACCACCTGAAGGACGCCCCGCGCAGCAAATCTGGCGGCGGCTCCTTCGAGATCTGCCCTGCCTGCGGATTCCAATTTGGTGTCAGCGATGACGACGATGGCCTTTCCTATGAAGAATGGCGCGAAGGCTGGGTCGAGCGCGGCATGGAGTGGACCAGCAAAGGCATCACCCAACCCCGAGGCTGGAAGCCAGCGACGTTGCTGAAAGCCGTGGTGAAGAAGAAGCCTGCAAAGTGACGGGTCACCCAACCTTCATGCATCGCCTGTTTGTCCTCCTTGGTTTGGCCATCTCGCCAGTGCTCTTGGGCACCGAGACCCTGACGTACGAGGGCGCGCTTTATCATCTCTACCGAGTGCCCGCAGCACAGCAGTCG
>NZ_JBILYB010000001.1:0-149743 GCF_044378005.1 Prosthecobacter sp. | reverse complement strand
CGGTCCTGCCATCCGAGTCGTGCCGGGCTCCTTTGCCTTTCAGAGTATCCAGGTGAATACCACCCGGACTGCTCCCATCACCGTGATGAATCCCAGCTCCTCTGCGGTGACGGTGACGCGGGCAGAAGTGAGTGGATCTGCTTTTCAGTTCACTGGCATCACCTTTCCTGTCGTCATCCCTGCGGGCGGTAGCATCACCGGCACTCTTTCTGCCAGACCTACCATCATAGGCAACGCAGGTGGCTCCGTGCGCTTCGTCACGGACGCTGGCTCGGCTGTCACCGTCACTGGGGTGCATGGCACTGGCGCGCCATTACCCGCTTACTTCTCTACCCACCCATCCTCCCGGTGGGTCACGCTGGGGAGTGGCACCTCCCTCTACGCCACTATTGTGGGCGCAGTGAGTCGCTTCGAGTGGACGAAGGATGATGTCGTGATTCCAGGGGCCACGGACTCACACTTCCTGACGCCGGCACTGACGCTGGCGGATGCTGGAGTTTATCGCATCAAAGCTTACCTCCCGGGTGGAACGGTCATCACCTCGAATCCAGCCCATGTGGGGGTCATCCAGTCGCAGTCTCTGGCGTCCACGCGAGATGCTGGCGGCACGCTGGAACTGAGTACCACCGTGGCGGCACCAGGGTTGACCTATGCATGGAAACAGAATGACAGCGCTCTGCCTGGCACGGTGGCGGACGTGGTGGTGAATGGCGGTCAGCTCAGGCTTTCACCCATCCGATTCGAGCATGAAGGGGTAATCACCTGTGATGTGACGATGACCAATGGCGCAGGCGGGAATCCCCTGGGCTTCCGCGCCATGACTTACAATCTGACGGTGCCCCAGCCGCCTCGTATCACGACCGCCAGCCTGGGCCATGCGCAGGTGGGGCAGAATTTCCAGATGACTTTGGCGAAGAACTCCACCAAGCCCGTGAATGGCTTTGAGGCCACGGGGCTGCCACCGGGCATGATCATCTTTGCCGCCACAGGCATCATCGCAGGCGCACCGCTGCCAGAGAGCATCCCGAATGGGAATCCACCAGGGCAGGCGGTGCTCTACACCGTGCGTGTGAGTGCCGCGAATCAGTATGGTCGTGGTCCGGAAGCGGAACTACCGCTCTGGGTGCATGAGCCGAGCCGCAGCAGCCGCTTCGTGGGACTCACCGGAGGCGGGGTGCCCAATGGCCGTGAAGGACGCTGGCAGGCAACCATGACCTCGGGTGGTCAGGTCACGGCTCTGATCGATAGTGGAGCGCTGCGGGTCAGTGTCGCGGGAACACTCAATTTCGATACCCTCTCGGGTGATATGAAGGGGCGACTGGTCGGCGGCGTGAGCCTGTTCGATGTCAGGCTCCGCAACGGCATAGTCCTGGAGTTGGATGCCGTTTATCCTGCGTTGATAGCCCTCCAGGCCGGCATCTGTGTCGAGCGCCTGAATCCAGCCCAGCAGCCGCCGGGGCTTTACCCCACCGCCCTCATGGCGGCCGGCACAGTCAACTACTCAGACTATCCCTATGGCGCGAGTCTCATCATGGCGAGACTGGGTCCTGGCCCACGCATGACCTGTGCTGGTGTCATGGCGGATGGCAGCACCGTGACGAGTTCTGGAGAGCTTGTTCATGACTGGGTGGATACCACCAAAGTCCGCTATCCATTCTGTCTCCGCACGGCCAACGGGCTGGGCCTCGTTCAGGGCTGGCTCATCGCAGGGGGGGGCCTCATGGATGGCCACCTCTTATGGGTTCAAAGTCCTTCGCCACTCTCTCCCAGCTATCCTGAAGGATTCCGCATGAACTCCCCCTCTCTCTATCTGCAAGCCTTCGGCAGCCTCCATATTCCGCCAGGGACTGGCACCACACTGCTGAACCTCCACACCGAGCCGCAGCGTGTGAGCGCCTCCCATGATTTCGGTATCTCCAGCAGTCTGAATCGTCTCTTCAGCATTGATACACGGCACCGGGCCACACCGCTCGCCCACGGCGACAGACAGGCCTCTTTGACCATCAATCGGGCGGACAGCAGCTTCAGCGGCAGCCTGGAAGTGGACACTTATCGCGGAAAGCCGCTGATGGCCAAATACCGTGGACTCTTGGTGCCTCGCCTTGGTCAGGGCGTTGGCTTCCTTTTGCACCCGAAGATGGAGCTTTATGAGGAAAACCTCCGCAACCGCCGGGGCGGCATCCTCATCCCCTTCGAGTCCTTTGCCGTGGATCTGAAGCCTGATGTCACCAAGTGAAGGGCCTGCGGCGGCGCACGCCCCTTGGCTTTCTTGGCCCATGTCACTCCCAGCAAGCATCTGCCGAGACTCTGCCGCTGGACACCGATCCCTGGGAGACCTTTTAGCGTGATGAACTGCGCCCCGCCTGGCAGCACTTCGAGTCCAGGCACGAGGTTCCCGAGATGCTGATCGAGAGCGGGCGCTATCGCATGAAGCTTTAGGAACGCAGCACGGCTTCGGCCACTCTCATGCCGTCGGCGGCGGCGGAGATGATGCCGCCGGCGTAGCCTGCGCCTTCTCCGGCGGGGTAGAAATTCCCGATGCTGGTGCAGACGAGTGTCGTGGGATCACGAGGGATGCGGGCGGGCGATGAACTGCGTGTCTCGGCACCGGTGAGCACGGCGTCATCGAGGGCATAACCGGGGAGCTTTTTGGCGATCTCGGGGATGGCGAGCTTGAGGGTGGCGATGACATACTCGGGCAGGCATTCGCGGAGATCGGTCGAGACGACGCCAGGCTCGTAGCTGGGCTTCACACTGCCTTGTCCGGTGGAGGCGCGATTGGAAAGCAGATCGCCGAGGAGCTGGGCTGGGGCGTGGTAATTTTCACCGCCAAGGCGATAGGCGGCGCGCTCGATCTGTCGCTGAAACTCGATGCCCGCGAGCGGATGATGCTCGCCGTAATCCTGCGGGCGGATATCGACCATGAAGCCGCTGTTCGCATTCGACTCCTCACGGGCATAGCTGCTCATGCCGTTCGTGACGACCATACCAGCTTCGGAATTGGCGGCGACGACGAGTCCGCCGGGGCACATGCAGAAGCTGTAAGCGGCGCGGCCTGTGGGTGTGTGGGAGACGAACTTGTAGGGCGCGGAGCCGAGGCGCGCGTGGCCCGCCCATTTGCCATAGAGCATCTGGTCCACGAGTCGCTGCGGATGCTCGATGCGGACGCCGACGGAGAAGGGTTTGGCCTCAAAGGGCACACTGTGGCGATGCAGCATTTCAAAGGTATCCCGGCTGCTGTGCCCAATGGCAAAGATGACGGGCGCGCCCTCGATCACGGAGCCATCGGCGAGCACGACGGCACGCATGATGCCCTTTTCGATCACGACATCGCTGACCCGAGCGCCGAAGCGCACCTCGCCACCGAGGGAGATGATCTCTTCGCGGACATGACGCACGACTTTGATGAGTCGGTCCGTGCCGATGTGCGGTCGGGCTTTAATGAGAATGTCATCGGGAGCACCGGCGGCGACGAGTTCTTTGAGCAGCCAGGGGATGCGGTGCTCGCGGTCGCGGATCTGGGTGTAGAGCTTGCCATCGGAAAAGGTGCCCGCACCACCTTCACCGAACTGCACATTGGACTCGGGATTGAAATCCCATCCGCGTCGCCAAAAGCCGGTGACATCGCGGGCGCGGTCCCCGGCGGCCTTGCCACGCTCCAGCAGGATCGGTTTGCGCCCCGCACGAGCCAGCAAGAGCCCGGCGAAGAGTCCACACGGGCCGGTGCCGACAATGACGGGGCGATCTGAAACGACATGATCAGGACGTGACGGGCACTCGCGGTAGGTCTCATCGGGTGCCGGGATGATCTGAGTGTCCTTGGCGAGTGACTTGAGCACTCGCGGCTCATTTTCCACCTCGGCGAGCAAGGTGTAACTGAATGAGACATGCTGACGGCGGGCATCAATGGCGCGCTGTTTGATGGTGAAACCGCGCAGGTCTTTGTCCGCGATACCGAGGCGCTTCAACAGCGCAGGACGCAGGTCGGCATCGCTGTGATCGACGGGGAGAGTGAGCTGGGAGATTTGCAGCATCAGACGCCCTCACCTCCGCGATTCTCCGGTAAGTAACTGCCGCCATATCCTGGGTGATAAAGAGTCAGCCCCATCATGCCCGCCATGGCATCGAAGTGCTTATCTTTAGCATAGACTCGGAGGTCTCGCCGCAGGGCCACCGTGGCGATGAGGATGTCATTCCACGGAGCGGAGATGCCTTTGTCCCGGAGGAACCAGGCGAAGGAGATGGCTTTTTCCCAGTCTTTCGCATCTGCCTGGATGTGCGGGATGATGGAGAAGTACTCGGACATGCGCTTCCGCTCTTCTTTGCGGGCACCGCCGAGTACTTCCAAAAGCACCGGGTTGGTGGTGGCGGCCTCGTATTCTTCGAGAAGGGCTTCGAGAGCCACCTTCGCGCCGAGGTCGCCATCACGACGGGAGGCTTCGATCCAGATGGAGGAATCAACAAGAACCATGGGGGCAAAAATCAGATGTCCTGCTTCTCGATTTCCTCATTCAAGAGAGGATAATCAAAGGCACCCTGCCGGAGCAATTTGCCAAACTCCTTGGCCTTCTGCCGCTTCACAAATTCCGTGACAGCCCGTGCCACAGCAGGACTCTTTTTGCTCTCCCCCATCATGCCAACGAGGTCGTTGAGGATGCTTTCTTCAATATCGACGGTGATTCTCATGGTGGCATCTTGAATCTTTTAGCATCAAATACAACACTTATTTTCATCTTTTAGATGCAAATCACCCAAACAAAAGTCTCCCAAAGGCCACCGCAGCGACCATGCCGATGAAATCCGCCGTGAGGCCGGCCATCAGCGCGTGGCGGAAGCGGCGGATGCCGACGCTGCCAAAATAGACGGTCAGCACGTAGAAGGTGGTCTCGGTGGAGCCGTAGAGGATGGCGGCGGTGAACTTCACCATCTCACTGAGGTCCGGGCGGGTGAGAATCTCATTGAGGATACCCTGCGCCCCAGAACCACTGAGCGGACGCATCAGGGCCAGCGACAAAAGCTCGACGGGGAAGCCGAGCAAGCCAAGCACGGGCGCCAGCGCATACTCCAGAAGCTGGAACGCGCCCGACTCTCGCAAGATGGCCAGCACGGCGAGCATGGCGACGAGATAAGGCATGATGCGCACGGCGACTTGGAAGCCTTCTTTGGCACCATCGACAAACTCCTCATAAACCCGCACGCCCCGTGCCCAGGCGACACCGACGGCGAGGATCAGGATGGCAGGGATGGCCAAACCAGAAGTGCCGTCCATCATGCGGCGCCACATCGGCGGCTCGGGCTTGGTCTCGGTGGCGACGGTCGCCAAAGCCAGCTCTTTGTTCTTGGCGAGAGTCGCGGTGGCTTCGGCTTTCCGCTGAGCGGATTTTTCCAGCACGCTGGCGAGGCCGGACTGCTCCAGCACGGTCTGCCGCCAAGCGGGCGGGCCAAGTTCAAGCGCGGAGACGCCGATGAAAAGGACGGTGAGGATCGTGAGCCAGGTGCGGGCTTTGGTGGAGATGCGGCCTGTTGTGGTCGTCGTCGTGCTGGTGCTCGCGGGAACCTCCTCTTCATCCGGCTGCGGAGTGAAGCGCGGCAGCCTTTGGAAGCTCTTCGCCGCCATCACGGCACCGATGGACGCACAAGCCGTGGCGAGGATGGTGGGGACGATGACCTGGTAGCTGTTGCGGATGCCAGCGGCGTTCAGGAAGTTCATCGCCGACATCGGGATGAGGGTGAAGGCACCCGTGTTCAACGCCAGGAAGGTGACCATCGCATTACTCGCGCTCTGCTTGTGCGGGTTCAGTTCTTGGAGATGGCCCATCGCTTTCAGGCCGAGCGGCGTCGCGTTGTTCGAGAGGCCGAGCATGTTCGCGGAAAGGTTCATCACCATGGCACTCATCGCCGGATGGCCGGTGGGCACATCGGGGAAGAGCCTGCGCAGGAGCGGCGAGAGCACCCGCACCACCGCCTCCAGCACGCCCGCCTTTTCTAAAAGACGCAGCACACCAAGCCAGAACATCATCATGCCCGCCAATGGGAGAGCGATGCCCATGACGGCTTTCTCCGCGCCTTTCATGGCGGCATCGATCACGCTGGCATCACCAGACACTCGCCCAACCAGTCCGGCGACGATCAACCCAACGAACAGGAGAGTGGCCCAAATGTAGTTTAGCATGGCAAAACGCAGTGTATCCGCCTCCGGCATGAAGGCGTAGAAAGATTGTGCTTGCCTGAAAATGCGACTTCGGGCAAGCCCCTTCGTTGCTCATCATCTTCTTTTCCACGATTCCGACTCCCGCCATGCCTCTCCCGATTCAGATGGCCAGCCAGCTCAGTGGTCTCAGTTCCCATGTCATCCGCATCTGGGAACGACGCTACAACGCGCTCAGCCCCAGCCGCACCTGCACCAACAGGCGCATGTATTGTGAGGAGGCCATCGAGCGCTTGAAGCTCCTGCGCGAGCTCACGGAAAACGGTCATCGCATCAGCCGTGTCGCCAGCCTTTGCACAGCAGACCTGCGCACGCTCGTCGATCAGCAACTCGCCCGCAGCGGGCCGCCAGTCGCTGCTGTCACTTTCAGCGTCGATGCCACCCCCGCGCTGGAAACACCGGAGGACTTCATCAAGCTCTGCATTGAGGCCAGCAAAGTCTATGACAGCGACCGTCTCCGCCGCCTGCTTCAGCGCGCACGTCAGCAGTTCGGTCAGCGTGGCATGTTGCACCATGTCATCTGCCCACTCATCATGCACATCGGCAATGAATGGCAGGCTGGTAATCTGCGCCCTGCTCATGAGCATGTAGCTACCTCGGTGATTCGTGAGATGCTCATGACACCGGTTCCCGGCAGTCAGGTCGCTCCGAGCGCACCAGAGATTATCATCACCACACCAGCCGGTGAAATGCACGAACTCGGAGCCATGCTCGCCGCCGCCTCCGCGCGTGATCTCGGCTGGAAGATCACTTATCTCGGACCAAACCTGCCCATCGAAGAGATCGCCGCCTGCGCGAAGGCGCGCAAAGCACGAGCCGTGGCGCTGAGCGTCGTTTATCCTGAAAAATGTCCCATCATCAAAGACAAGCTCATCCGCATCCGCCAGCTCCTGCCTGAGTCAGTCGCCTTGATCGTCGGAGGCCGTGCCTCGCGTGGCTACCAAGAGCATCTCACCGATCTGCCAATCCATTGGGTGCATTCCCTCGGTGAGCTGGATCAGGTGCTACTGAAAGTGGCGGTGCAAGCTTGAGCCTGCCACGTCAGGCACGCTGGTTCTCCGACCACTGGACGGCGTAACGGACAAGGGCGGCACCGTCAGTGATAGCGAGCTTTTCTTTGATGTGGGCGCGGTGAGCTTCGACAGTACGCACACTGATGCCCAGTTTCTCAGCGATGAGCTTCGTGGGGGTTCCTGCACCGATCATGCCGAGCACTTCAAGTTCGCGATCCGTGAGCGTTTCGATGCCTGCCGGGCCACCACGGCTGCGGGCGTTGCTGATCTGCTCGATCATGCGGGCAGATATGGCTTCGCTGATAAAAATTCCACCTGACAGGATCTTCCTCACGGCGGTGACGAGGTGGTCGGCGGCGACTTCCTTCATAATGTAACCACGAGCACCGGCACGCAGGGCGCGCTCAGCGTAGAGTGACTCATCATGCATGGAGAGCACGAGACAACGCAGGCCGGGATGCTGTGCCTGGATGTCTTTCAGCAGCTCCAAACCGTGCTTGTCAGGAAGAGTGAGGTCGAGAATGACGAGGTCTGGCGACACCTTCGGGATGGCCTCGATGCCCTCGCGCGCAGAGCCTGCTTCACCACAGATTTCGAGGCCTTCTTCCATGCGCAGGAGCTGGGCGAGCCCGTGGCGCATGATGGGATGATCGTCGATAAGCAGAATCCGGTTCACAATGATAGGGCGCACTAGGCGGCAGCTATCGGTAGGGTGCAGCGGACAATAGTGCCACCAAAATCATCCGGCCCCGCCGTGAGATGTCCGCCGATCATCCGTGCCCGGTGGCTCATGGTCAACAAGCCCATGCCGGTGCTTTTGCCGGAGACATTGTCAGGGATGCCGACGCCATTGTCCCGGATGATGAGGTGGATGTTGCTCTCGTCCTGAGAGAGGCTGAGCTCGATCCGCTCAGCATGGCTATGCTTGATGGCATTGGCGACTGCTTCCTGAGCGATGCGGAAGAGTTGTGTGGCCATTTTGTTGTCGGGAACCTCGACAGGCCGCTCACAACGGAAGGGACAACTGACGCGAAAGATGCGCTCCGTCGCCTGGGCGAGTTCACCCAACGCGGCCATGAGTCCGGCGGCATCCAGCGTCACGGGCATGAGGCCGCGTGACATCTCACGGGCGCGCGTGTTTGCCTGGGAAACAAGCCGCACGATCTCCTCCAAACTGGACGCCTGGGCCACGCCACAACGCATGATCTGCTGATGCGCGACTTTGGCGAGACAACCGATGGCGGCGAGCTGCTGGCAGAGGTCGTCATGAATATCCTGGCCGATGCGGTGCTGCTCTTCTTCGCTGATGTGAAGGATCTTCTCCTCAAGCTGCTTTCGATCACTCAGGTCACGAATGATGCCGGTGAAAATACGCCTTCCATCCGGCAGACGTGCCTCACCCACGGAGAGGTCGATGGGGAAGATACTGCCGTCTTTGCGCTGGGCCACGGCCTCACGCCCGATGCCGATGATTTTCTTCACACCCGTGGTCAGGTAGTTCTGCACGAAGCCGTCATGCTTGGCTCGGTAAGGCTCTGGCATGAGCATGCGGATGTTTTTACCGATCATCTCCTCCCGAGTGTAACCGAAGAGTCGCTCCGTGGAGGTGTTCACTGTTTCGATGAGCCGATCCTCACTCATGGTGATGATCGCATTCACCGCTGTTTCCACGATGGCTCGGCTTTTTTTCTCCGAGGAACGCAACGCCTCACGCATGGCAATCAGGTCCGTCAGATCACGTCCGACGCAGAGAATGCCGGTCGCCTTCCCTTCCGCATCCTTGATGTCTGAGTGCATCCACTCGATGTGACGGAGGCTGCCATCCTTGGTGATCAGCGGCTTCAGATGGCTTTCAGACCGGTCCTTCCCGACCCGGCCACGGCAATACTTGCTGGCTTCATCCTGATGCTCTGGTGGCACAAGAGAGGCTACCCAGTCACGCCCTTTCAGTTCTTCGAAAGTGTAGCCCGTGAGCTGCTCCAACCCGCGGCTCAACCATTGCACCCGCCCTTCGGTATCCACTCCGAGCACAAGCATCCCCGGATGATCGACGAGGCTTTCAAAGAGGGCGGGATCAGAGACGGGACACATGCTGCGGGAGGAGTGCTGACCCTGGAAAGTCGGACGTTCGCTGTCAACCACGCTAGTCCCGCCGCTCCCGATGGGCGGAAGGTCATCAATGGCGCGCTGAAGGGGCTCACTCATCGGGCGCGACTGCGTGAATCAATCCTTGTCTGTCGGCAGGATCTCCGGCTTCACCGCGAGGATGGAGCAAGGAGCATGGGAGACGATGTTCTCCGCTGTGGTGCCAATGAGCATCTCACGAAGGCCTGTCTTCCCACGAGTATTGAGAACGACCAAGCTGGCTCCGGTATCCGCGACATGACCGATGATGGCTTCGCGAATATTCAGCCGCTCGATCAGCACAGGCGTGATGGTCATGCTTGGTGCCTCTTTTTGCAGAGGTTCGACTGCTTTTGCCAGTGCCTCACGCCACACGTCAGCTTCATGCGGATCGGGCATGTAAGGGATGGGCGCTCCGAGGCCGCCTGCGTCCATCGTGAGAGCCAGAGCCGACTGATAGACATGCACGCAGTCCAAAGCGGCGGCATCAATTTTTGCGATCTCAAAGGCTCGACGCATGGCGCGGGATGAGTGCTCGGAGAAGTCTGTGCAGGTGACGATGCGTTTGTTGGCACCACGGGCATCTTCACGGACGAGAAGGACATCGACGGGAGCCTTGCGCACGCATTTGGCGGCGATCACTCCGACTCGTCCGGGCTGCTCACGTGAACCCTTCGTGCCCATGACCAGCAGATCCGCATGATGTCGCTCGCAGGCGGCAACGAGGCCATTGAAGGGATGTCCGGCGGTGACTTCCACATCCACATGAGCGGTGCCCAGATCGCTCTCATCCACAAACTTGCGCAGACGCTCACGCCATTCGGCGATGACATCAAAGACATCTTCCGAGAGTGCCTTTTTGAGTTCATGCACAAGGAACTCGTCCATGATATGGACGGCGGTGATCTTTGCCCCAAGGGCCGGGGCAAGACGCACGGACTCGCGCAAGGCGGCACGACTGGAAGGCGTGAAATCAATGGCGGTGATGATATGGGAATAAATTTTCATGCTGGTTCGATGCTAGCGCACGGGATGCCCGGAGGCACGCTTTGCTTTGCGGAGTTCTGAACGGTCTTTGCGCTGCTGCGGAAGATCAGAGCCACGAGTGAGAGTGTGCAGACGGAACTCAGGGGCATCAAAATCGCCGCCAGAAGTGGACTGAGATGGCCCATCAGTCCCATGATGGCAGTGACGATGTTGTAGGTCACGGAGAAGGCAAAAACGGATCTCACGGCGAGCCGATGAGTGGCCGCAATGTCGAGCAGGCTGCTCATGAATCTCATGCTATGGCCGAGGAAATAGAAGTCAGCCTTGTGCTCCAGGAAGCTACGTCCCGTCACCGGACTGCCTGCACAGGAAGCGGCATCAAAGGCGAGGCTGTCATTGGCACCATCGCCAATGTAGAGCGTGCCCTGCGGATCATGCGAGGTGATCCAGGCGGCCTTGTCATCGGGCGTGAGGCTGTGATGCCACTGATCACGCATCAAGCCTAGCTGCGCAGCGATGTCGGCCACCTTGGGCTCGCGGTCACCGCTGAGGATGCTCACCCGCAAACCACGAGCTGCGAGCGCGCGAACTTCATCACCCGATTCACCACGCAGCGCATCGTGGAAACGGAAGGCGGCGACTTCGCAGTCATCGCAAGTGAAGATGGCGTCCGCAGATTGGTCTTTCGGGCGGGAAATAGCCCAGGTGGAGCCCTGATGCTCAAAGCGCAGGCCGTGCCCGGCTTCCTCGATGACTTCCACATCGAGCAGACGATCTGGCGTGCCGCCGAGGGCATCAAACAAGCTCCGGCTGACAGGATGCAGGTTGCCACTGGTCAGGTGCCGCAAAGCCTGACGCGAGGTGTCATCGAGAGCGGTCAGTGACTCGGGGTTCACGAGGACGGGATTCTCCAGCGTCAGTGTGCCGGTTTTATCAAAGACGACCTGACGCAGTCGGGTGAGCTTTTTCCACAAGCCGAGCGTGCGCACGAAAACTCCGTGGCCCTCCGCGTGACTCGCGGCGATGTCATCCGCCAGCGGAGCCGCCACGCCAAGCGCGCAGGGACAAGAGACGACAAAGACGGAGATCATGACCTGCAAAGCGCGCGTCCACTCGCCCGTGTGCTGCCACCACCAGATGCCACCGATGACACCCGCGAGCACGACGACGATGAGATAGCCGCGCAGGAGTTTTTCGAGACGAAGATCACGATTGTCACCACCACGGCGGGCTTCGAGCAGCTTGTGCAAAGTCGAGTCGATCCATGATTCGAGGGCGACTGCATTCAGCGCTCGCGTGCCTGCATTCAAAGCACCGGAAGGCAAAAGCTGGCCGCTGCTGCGCGCACAGGCATCACTTTCACCATTGATCCATTCGAGGCTGATGCTGGCATGCGGATCTTCGAGTTTCGCGGCGACCGGGATGGCCTGTCCGGGCTTCACGACGAAGGACTCACCCGCTTTCAGAGACGCCAGCGCCTCCGCATCAGGGATGGATGGATCACGCACAAGGCGACGACGATTCTTCGCCACAGCCATCTGCTGCACGAGGCGGCCGCCGAGCATCAGGAAGATGAACATCGCCACAAAGTCGAAGTATTTCAGCCCCTGCTCGCCACTGATCCAGCCGATGATGGACCCCGCATACGCCGCAAGGATGCCGAGCGTGATGGGTGTGTCGATATGCAGCACTCCGGCCCGCAGCGCATGCCAGGCCCGCTGGGCAAAGTAGCTGCCGCCAACAAACAACGCCAGCGTGGCCGAGGCCGCCGCCACGAGATCAAACCAGTGGGCGAAGGGGAAGTCGGCGGGCATACCGAAGTAGGCAGGCAGAGAGAAGGCCATCGCGTTCATCGCGAAGGCTCCGCAGACACCGGTGCGACGCTCCAGCGTGTTGTCAGCCGTCGTGCCAGCATCCGCACGCGGCACGCCGAGGAGATAACCGAAGCGCTGAAGCTCACGCGCAAACTCCACCGGCTGAAATTGACCCGGCTGCCAGGCCATGCGGAGTTCCCCACGAGTGATGTCCACATCGATGCTCGTGCCGCCGAGTTTGGAAAAGACACGCTCGATCAGCCAGATGCAGGCCATGCATGACAGCCCCTGCACCGAGACACTGAGTTCTGCCGCGACCGTTTCATCCTTGCGTGTAGCTTCCGCCGCGATGGTGGAGGCCTCCAGCCAGCCATAGTCCTGCTGTCGCATGGCCTGAGGGGAAACAGGTGGCAGATTCTGGGAACCTTTGAGATCATAAAACTGCCCCATCCCCTCCTGCCGCAGCATGTTAAAAACATACTGGCAACCCGCGCAGCAAAACCCATCACTTCGTGACGAGGGGACGGGGGTTCCGCAATGCTGACAGGTGCTGGGACTGGACATAACGCAGCTTTCCTACAGGCAGGATAGAGTGCTGCCCCTGACTTGGCATTGAGGAGGCGGGAATTGCCAAAAGCCGGGAGGCGGGTATTTTCACGCCATGTCAGCCGCAGCCCGCCATCATTTCGTCACGCCAGAGACTTACCTCGCCAGTGAGTTGAGATCGCCAATGAAGCATGAATACGTCGGCGGCTCGGTGTATGCGATGGCTGGGGCCAAAAACATCCACAACGTGATCGCAGGAAACATATTCGGCAGCTTTTTCGGAAGACTTCGCGGCAAGAAATGCCGGCCCTTCAACAGCGACACCAAGGTCCGCGTCCGCCTTCCCGATCATGAGAGATTCTACTACCCGGATGTCCAGGTCGTCTGCCAGCCAAACTCACTGG
Source organism: Prosthecobacter sp. (assembly GCF_044378005.1). Lineage (GTDB taxonomy): Bacteria > Verrucomicrobiota > Verrucomicrobiia > Verrucomicrobiales > Verrucomicrobiaceae > Prosthecobacter. Next base: position 136,647 of record NZ_JBILYB010000001.1, on the reverse strand, counting down.
AGGAGTCGTTTCAGGATCAGCCAAACCTCATCGTGGAGGTGCTTTCCGAGTCCACCCGCCGCACCGATGAGGGAGAGAAACGTGATGCTTACCTGACGATTCCCTCTCTGGAAGCCTATCTGCTGGTGGACAGCTCGAACAAAGAAGTCGTCGTCTATCAGCGGGGAGATTTGGGCTTCAGTCAGAGCGTCTTCCTCGGTGATGAAGCAGTGATCCCCCTGCCCTGCCTCGGCTTTGATCTTTCGCTCACCGAGATTTACGAAGGCGTGCAATTACCAGCATTGGAAGTAATCTCGGAAGAGTAATCAGAGCCCGGCATGGCAGCAGCTCGGCACCACATCACTGCTAAAATCCAGCGTGCCACGCAATCTCCAAGCCAGAATGACTGCCGTGATCAAGGCGAGACTGCGCTGAACCTTTCGCATCGTCGCTGGCTGAAGACGACCGCCGAGCCAGTGGAGCTGGGTTTGTGCTAAAAAAAGCAGCGGCAGCGTGCCGAGCCCGAAGGAGAGAGCAAACTCGGCTCCATGAGCAGGGCTGCCATTGGCCATGGCGAGAGCAAACATCATGTAGAGCGGTCCGCAGGGCAGCAGCGGCGTGGCAAGGCCGAGCAGCGAAGCTCGCAGGCTGCCTTTGAGTTGAAATGCGGCAGCCTGAATCCGGCGCAAGCCACCGGAGAGAAATTTGGGCTTCGGGAGGTAGGCATCCAACCCCATGCCAACGATGGCAAAGGCGAGCACCAGCAGCCATGGCAGAACGATGCCAGCGCCATGTTGGAAGAAACTCAGCGGCATGGTGCCGATGGCCCCCGCAATGGCACCGACGATAGCATACGCGACCATGCGCCCGGCGTGATACAGCGCGGTGTTCCGCATGAAATCACCGCTCTTTGGCGAGATGGCCCAGGAGCAGGACAACGGCCCGCACATCCCCACGCAATGAACGCTGGTGACGATGCCTGCCATGAAGGCGGCGGCGCTGGTATCGATCTGCATCATGAATGGAGTTGCTGGAGCGGGACGACTTCGGGTTGATTGTTCAGCGCGATGTAGAACAGCACCGACCAGGCGCTGATCAGCACCACAAAGGCGAAGACAACCCACAGCCATGGGCGGCTGGCGAGAAAGCCTGGTGAACTATTGCTGGAGGAATTGTTTGGCATCGAGGTGGTCATTGGATTTGAAAAGGGCATCGGGTCCGGCGAACTCGAAGGGTTTCGTGGTATAGGTCTTGCCGTCCTTAGAGTCGGTGACGCTGATGCTGAGCTTGAAGGGCTGTTTAAAATTACCCTCGGGCATCGTGATCATGAGCGGCTTCAGTTCTTCACCTTGAGCGGGGATGGTCACAGGCGCATCGGCACCTGCGGCAACGAGCCCGGCAGGGAGTTCCCCTGTCATGGAGAGGCTGAAGGTGCGCGGCTCATTGCGCTTGTTGATCAGGCGGATGAGGAACTGATTCCGCAGCACGCCATTGCTCACATAATAGGGGGAGCCCTGCATCCGCAGCACGTTGGCGCGTAGCGGTTCGATGCGGCTGGAGGCAAAGGCAAAGGCGGCAATACCGAGGAAGAGCAAGTCGGTGTAAAAGATGATGCGCGGGCGGGCGAAGCGTGTCTTCCCACCATTCAGCGCGACGTAGGAGGCATAGCGCACGAGGCCCGGTTTGCGGTCGAGCTTGAGCATGATCGTGTCGCAGGCATCCACACAGGCGGCACAGCCGATGCACTCGAGTTGCAGGCCGTTGCGGATGTCGATGCCGGTCGGGCAGACCTGGACGCAGCGCTTGCAGTTCACGCAGTCACCCACACCAGAAGTGCCGGGCTTGCCGCGTGGTTCGCCACGCGTTTTGTCATAGCCGATGATGACGGTGTGGTCATCACTCAGCGCAGACTGCATTCGCCCATAAGGGCACATGATCACGCAGAACTGCTCACGGAACCAACTGAAGGCACCATACAAGCCAAGGGTTAAAGACAGCATGACACCAAAGGCCACCATGTGAGTTTCGGGGGAGTGCTTCATCATGTCGTAGAGACCCTCCAGCGAGACGAAGTAGCTGAGGAAGATGTGCGCAATGATCAGCGAGCTAAGGATGTAGAGCAGGTGCTTCACTCCACGGCGGGCGATCTTGCTCGCCGTCCATGGCGCGGCATCCAGCTTGCGGCGCTCGTTGGCATCACCATCGATCAGGCGCTCAATGCGGCGGTAAACGTGTTCGAGAAACACCGTGTAAGGGCAGGTCCACCCGCACCAGACACGCCCGAAAAGGGCCGTGACATAAAAGAGCGAGAAACCCAGCCCCGTGACGAGAAAGAAGCCCACCCACAGATCCTGCACAGCGAGCGTCAGCCCCATAAAGTGGAAGCGGCGGTTCAAGACATCCAGAAACACCGCCGGGAAGCCATTCACAGGAATCCAAGGCAGAGCGACGTAAACCAGCAGGATCAGCAGGGCCATCAGTCGTCGCGCACGCGTAAATTTCCCTGACACATCGGCTGGATGCAGCGTCCTTTTGCTGCCGTCTTCGTTGATGGAGCCGAGAGAGACGAGATTGGGGGTGTTCATTCTTCGACTTCAAGCTGGCGAGGTGACGAAGCTGCGCTCAGCACGCATTGCGGTAGCATAGACTGATCTTGTGCCAGCACCGAATCAGACTGCATGCCCACAAAAAAGGTGGCCAGGAGCTGCCTCCTGACCACCTCGTGAAATGAGCTTCGTTCGATGTTATTTGGCCGGAGCCGCAGGGGGAGCATCTGGCGACCGCGTGATGGGCTCACCTTCCTTGTGGTGACTGAGGACGAAGGCGACGACTTCACTGACACGCTTCATGCCGAGCACACCTTCCCAGGCAGCCATGCCTTTCGTGATGTCGGGGGAGCCCTTGCGAACGATCTTGAAGATCTCGGTGGGCTTGCCTCCAAATTTCCACTCCTGATCGTGCAGCGGCTGGCCGGGGAGTTTGACTCCGGCAAGGGTCGCGGTAAGATCAGGGCCGTGGCAGGTGACGCACATGCCTGGGGTCATGAAGGTGGCTTTGCCAGCCGCGACGGCAGCAGGATCACGGGACATCTCCCAGAGCTGTTTGTCGTCAATGGACTCCATCTGCTTGTCACGCGCGGCTTGCATCTCGGCGACGACTTTGTCCATAGCATCGGTATCACTGCTGCCGATGCCAAACTGGTAGTAGCAGAGCCAGTGGCCGATGAACCAGATGATGGTGATGTAGAGGGTGAAGAGCCACCAGTTGGGGAGTTTCTGGTCATACTCCTGGATGCCGTCATAGACGTGATCGCGGAGTTTTGGCTCGTCGGGGGAGTTTGGCTTGGGGGAGGAGTCCATGGCGTGTTAATCGAGTGGCAGGTTGGACATGTGCTCGGCTTTGTCTTTGCGCAGGAGCATGCCGCGCACGGTCATGATGCCGAAGATGAGCACGGTGGTGGCAAAGGACAGCAGGGGCACAATGACGTGCCAGTTTTCATAAATGATGCGCTTGTACATGGCGTGGGAAGCTCGGGGTTACTTGAGGATGGCTGCACTGCGGGCCTTGTCAGGAATGACCGGGCTAAGTGGGAAAGGAATCCCCTGCCCTTTGGCTTTGAGCGCATCTTCCACGGCTGGCTGCTCGAACTGGCCGAGCTTCTGCAAGTAGGCGATGATGGCCACGAGTTCACAATCGGGGCGGATCTGGATGTTCGATTTTTTGAGCTCCTCAGCGATCTTCACGCCCTGTTCGAGAGCCTTCATCTTGATCGCAGTGGCATCCATCGGAGGATAAGGCACACCCAACTGACGCAGGACGGCGATCTTCTTGGGTAGGGCCTTTTGGTCAAATGCCTTGTCCTTCAGATGTGCATACGGAGGCATGTTTGACTGAGGAGACATGGAGCGTGGGTCCATCATGTGCTCGTAGTGCCAGGAGTCGGGGCGCACACCACCTTCACGGGCAAGATCGGGACCCGTGCGCTTCGAACCCCACTGGAAGGGATGGTCGTAGATGCTCTCGCCAAGGCGGGAGTAGTCACCATAGCGCATCACGTCTGGTACCAGTGTGCGGATCATCTGTGAGTGGCAGTTGTAGCAGCCTTCACTGACGTAGATGTCACGGCCTGCGAGTTCGAGCGGCTCGTAAAGTTTCTGGATGCGGTCCTCAACATTCTTCGCGCTGTTCACAGTGACGGTCGGGATGATCTGGATCAGCCCCCCAATCACCACAGCCACGAAGGTGAGCACGGTGAAGGGCAGGTAGTTGTGGAGAAGCTTTTCATACCAGAAAGCCCAGGTCTTGCTTGTCTGCTGGAAGCGGCGCACGGCCATGAAGCCGAAGATGATGGCGCAGATCAGCGAGGTGATGTCTGCACCTGGTGGCAGGAAGATCCAGCCAAAGACAAGGAGCAAGCCACCAATGGTGTAGGTAAGCGGGTCATTGATGAAGGTCTCCTTCATACCCATGGTATCGACAGTGCCACGCTGCAGGACGGCGATCTCACGCACTTCGTTGGTTGGCTTGCCCGAGCGGATGGTTTTCCAAAGATTGATGCACATCACGATCCAGCCGACGAGGAACATGGCACCGCCGATAACACGCAGGCCCATGAGAGGACGGATGGCTTGCAGGGTATCGAGGAAGGTGTTCTTCAAAGCCAAGCCATCAGGCGTGACCTGATTCAGCATGAGGCCCTGCATGATGCCGCTGATCCACATGGCGACGACGTAGAGCAGGATGCCGAAGGTGCCGATCCAGAAGTGGAAGTTGGCTAGGCTGACGGAATACAGTTTCGTGTTCCAGAGACGGGGAGCCAGCCAGTAGAAGAGACCAGCAGCCATGAAGCCATTCCAGCCGAGGGCACCGCTGTGGACGTGACCGATGGTCCAGTCCGAGTAGTGGGAGAGTGAATTGACAGCGCGAATCGAAAGGAGCGGCCCTTCAAAGGTGGACATGCCGTAGAAGGTCACTGCGGCGATGAAGAACTTAATCACCGGATCAGTGCGGAGCTTGTCCCAGGCACCACGGAGCGTGAGCAGACCATTAAGCATCCCGCCCCAGCTTGGAGCCCAGAGCATGAGACTGAAGAACATGCCAAGCATTTGCAGCCACTTTGGCAGTGCGGTGTTCAGCAGATGATGCGGACCTGCCCAGATGTAGAGGAAGACCAGCGACCAGAAGTGAACGATGGAGAGGCGATAGGAATAGACCGGACGTTCCGCCGCTTTCGGCAGGAAGTAGTACATGATGCCAAGGATGGGCGTCGTGAGGAAGAAGGCGACGGCGTTGTGGCCATACCACCACTGGACGAGACCATCCTGCACGCCAGCGAAGATGCCGTAACTATGTGTCCAGCTCGTGGGGATGGAGAGATGGTTGACGATGTAGAGCATCGCCACCGTGATGATGGTCGAGATGTAGAACCAAAGAGCCACGTAGAGGCTGGGCTCATTACGCTTGTGCAGCGTGAGGAAGAAATTGACGGCAAACACCACCCAGATCAGCGCCACAGCGACATTGATCGGCCAGATGAGTTCGGCGTATTCCTTACCGCGAGAGAGCCCGAGCGGCAGCGTGATGGCCGCCGCGACGATGATCGCCTGCCAGCCCCAGAAGTGAATGGCGGACAGCGTGTCATTGCCCATACGGCATTTGCAAAGCCGCTGCGTGGAGTAATAGACACCTGCGAACATCATGTTCCCCACGAAGGCGAAGATGGCGGCATTGGTGTGCAGCGGACGCAGTCGGCCAAAGGTCAGCCATTCGGCGAGATTGAGCTGGTGGAAGTTCAACTGACTGGCGATGAACACCCCAGCGAGCATGGCGACGACGCCGAAGATGATCGAGGCCAGCATGAACTGGCGGACGACTTTGTCGTTGAACTCGATGGGTACTTTAGTGGCGGATGTGCTAGTCATGGGAGTGGGAGGGAGTGTGATTGGCGACCGAGAGACGTCCGGCCTCGTCGAGGGGAAGAAGGGCCATCTGTTCGATGCTGCCGCGCCGCTTCTGCGTGCGCTCGGCTAGAAAGAGTGCCGCGAAGAGCACGGCGAACATGAGGCTGACAAAGATGGTGACTGCGAAGACTTCCATGGGTGACCGAAGCAAGCACCTGCGGCATTTTGACGCTCTCCGCGACTTGCTCATCACTAGACGGTTCTTGTGTCTGTTTTTGAGTTGAACACAAGATATGCACGGGCAGCATGAATCTCATGAGCCTCCACCAGCCCCGCATCGAAGTCAGTGTCGCCACCCAGAGCCTGCGTTTGTTTGATTGCATGCGCCAAGTGCGGGAATGGCCATGTAGCACTTCGAAGTTCGGACTCGGCAGCCAGGAGGGCAGCAACAAGACCCCGCTCGGCAGCTTCATCGTCAAAGAAAAGCACGGCGAGGGCGCGGAAAGCGGCACCATTTTCAAATCACGCCAGCCCGTGGGTCTATGGACTCCGGGGATGGATACGAAGTCAGACTTTGTCCTCACTCGCATCCTCTGGCTGCACGGCACGCAGCCGCACAACGCGAACACCTTCCAGCGCTACATCTACATCCACGGCACCAATGACGAAAAAGCCATCGGTCGCCCCGCCAGCCACGGCTGTGTGCGGATGCGGAACCGCGATGTCATCGAGCTTTTCGATCTCGTGCCTGTGGGAACGCCAGTGTGGATTGGCGAGTGAGACGCAAGGACTTGCAGGGTTTCGGACGTATTTGATTCCGTGCCGAATTCCCCCCGACTCCTGCTCGCCAGTCTCCTCCTCCCTGCTCTGCTCCATGCCGATCCCAAGCCCGCCATGCGTGTGCTGCGGGATCAATGTGTGGGCTGTCACAAACCTGGCAAAGCCAAGGGTGGACTGCTGCTGACCACGCATGAAAAGATGATGAAGGGCGGAGACAATGGCGTCCCCGTGAAACCTGGCAAAGCTGCCGAAAGTCTGCTCTACCAGCTCTGCCTGAAGAATGGCGATCCGCACATGCCGCCAAAGAAGGAACTCGCCGCGGCTGAGATCGCTGCTTTGAAAACATGGATCGATGGCGGCGCTCAGTGGGATGCCACGATCTTCGATGAAGCACCAAAGCCGAAGCCCGTGAAGCTCGCCGCGATGCCTGCGAGCTATCAGCCCGTGCTCGCGCTGGTGCTGTCACCGGATGAAAAGCGCCTCGCCATCGCGCGAGCAAACTCAGTGGTTCTCGTGGATCTATCGAAGCCGGAGCGCCCCGTGCTTGGGAAGCTCGATGGCCACACGGAACCCGTGAATTCTCTGGCCTGGAGCCGTGATGGTAAGTGGATCGTTTCAGGTGGCTTCCAGCAGCTCATCCTTTGGGATGCCACCACACTGAAGCAGGTGCGCCCATTCACGGATTCACTCGTTGGCAGCATCACCGCCGTCGCCTTTGATGCCGCAGGCACCTCAGTCTTTGCTGCCGATGGCGAGACGGGCGGCGCTGGCTTTATCCGCAAGTTTGAAACAGCCACAGGCATGCTGCTAACCACCTGGAAAGCCCATGAGGACAACGTTTTGTCTCTCCAGCTCTCCAACAAAGGCGACCGACTGCTCAGTGGCGGTGCCGATAAGATGGCGAAGCTTTGGGATGCCTCGAATCAAAAGCTGATCTCGTTCTTTGAAGGCCACACCAATCACGTCCTCTCCGCCGCCTTCAACCATGACGCCACCCAGATCGCCACGGCGAGCGCTGATCGTGAAGTGAAGGTCTGGGACGTCGCCAGCCGTGAACAGGACGCCACGCTCGGCGATAAAAAGGTCGCCTTCTCCGCGCTCGATTGGACGCCCGACGGGAAATCCTTGGTCGTGGTGACGGACAAAGGAGCAGGCAGTGTCCACACGGATCTAAAGAAGCACGACGGCACCCAGCGCAGCGAGGCCAGCAAGGAGCGCAAGATGTCGAGCATCGGCGAGCCACTGACGAGCGTGGTCATCACGGGCGATTCAAAGTGGGTCTTCGTGGGCACCTTTGATGGAAAAGTCCACGTTTGGGACGCCAGCAACGGCAAGGTGACTGGCGAAGTGAAGCTGTGAGGCATCGCGGGTGAAGCCTGCCCTTGCCCGAGGCGCTGGCTTCGCCATCATCGGGGCACTTTCCCGCATGAAACGCCTCTACCGCCAAGCCCAAATCGCGTCCGAAGACAGCTCTACCCTCCAGCTCGGAGATGTGCTCGTCGAAGGGGATAAGATCATCGGCGTGGCTCCTCAGATCACGGGCGTGACGGATTGCGAGATCATCGACTGCACGGGCCGCATCCTCATGCCAGCCATGTTTGACATCCACGTCCATGCACGGGAGCCCGGCCAGGAGGAGAAGGAAAACATCGCCACCTGTGCGGAAGCCGCGATCAATGGCGGCGTCACCGGCTTCGTCATGATGCCAAACACCTCTCCGGCCATCGACAACGCAGGTGTCGTGCGCACCGTTTTGGAAAGCGCCCGCCGTGCCCGCATCGGAGCCAGCATCTACACCACCGGAGCCATCACGAAGGGCCGCAAGGGCGAGGAACTCGCAGGCATCGCGGGAATGAAGTCCGCTGGCGCGGTCATGCTCACGGATGATGGCTTCCCCGTGGACAATCCCCAGGTGCTCCGCCGCGCCATGGAGTATGCGCGAGACTTCGATATTCCGCTGGCCAGCCACTGCGAGGTCAAGGAACTCTCCGGCAAAGGCTGCATGCATGAAGGAAAGATCAGTTACTCCCTCGGTCTGCCAGGCATTCCCAGCATCAGCGAGGAGATCAGCATCGCCCGCGATGTCCGCCTCGCTGAGTTCACAGGTGTACATTTAAACATCCAACACGTCAGCACAGAGCGAGGCATGGGCACGATCAAGCGCGCCAAAGATCGCGGCATCCGCGTCACCTGCGAGATCGCGCCGCATCATCTCCTCTTCAATCACGAGCACATCGGCAACTACGACACGCACTACAAGATGAACCCACCGCTGCGCACGCCTGAGGACAACGCCGCGCTGCTCCAAGGGCTCAAAGACGGTTGGTTTGATGTCATCGCCACCGACCACGCTCCGCACACGCCTTTCGAGAAGAATCAGGACTTCGCCAGCGCCCCCTTCGGCATCACCGGTCTCGAAACCGCGCTGCCCAGCCTTTACGATCACTTCATCAGCAAAGGCATCCTCGACTGGGGGCTCATCGTGAAACGCTACAGCGCCGAGCCACGACGTCTCATGAAGCTCGCGCCCGTGCCTATCAAAGAAGGCGGTGTGGCTGAATTCATCCTCTTCAATCCCGCTCGCACCACCACCTTCACCCGCGACTTCATGAAGTCGAAGAGCGTGAACACACCCTTCCTCGACAAGACGCTGCAAGGTTTGGTCGAACGCGTGATCTATCGTGGTGAGGAACTGCTGGTGAGATGAGCGAGTTGGAAACTCGCTGCACCAGTTTACGAGATGGAATCTCGTTCTACGAAAAACCGCCAGCCAGATGCAGGGCATCCGACTGGCGGTGGAGTTGATTCAGAGAGGGATCAGTTGCCCAGATTCTTGGTGCCGTTGACGCGTGAGTTCACGCGCAGGCGGAGGCCATTGAGACGGATGAAGCCGGTGGCATCGTCCTGGTTGTAGGCCTTCGTGGGGTCCGCTTCCATCGTGGCGATGTGCGGATTGTAGAGGCTGAACTGGGACTGGCGGCCAGCGGCGTGGATGCCCCCTTTGTAAAGCTTCACGCGGACAGTGCCGGAGACGTTCTTCTGGCTCTCGGTGACGAGTGCCTGGAGCGCGAGACGCTCGGGTGCATACCAGAAGCCGTTGTACACGAGCTTGGCATACTCAGGGACGAGGCTGTCACGCAGATGCATGACTTCGCGGTCCATGGTGAGGCTTTCGATCTGGCGATGAGCGAAGTGGAGGATGGCTCCGCCGGGAGTTTCATAGACGCCGCGGCTCTTCATGCCGACGAAGCGGTTCTCCACCATGTCAACGCGACCGACGCCGTGTTTACCACCGAGTTTGTTCAGCGCCTTCATGACCTGGAGAGGGTTCATGGGCTTGCTGTTCACGGCGACGCAGTTGCCTTTGTCGAAGTCGAGCACGACGTATTCGGCCTTGTCCGGCGCGTCCTCGGGGAAGACGGAGAGGGTGTTGAAGTAGCCTTTGTACTTCGGATCGCTGGCGTCGAACCAGGGGTCTTCGAGAATGCCGGCCTCGTAGCTGATGTGCAGGAGGTTGCGGTCCATGGAGAATGGCTTCTTGGCGCTGGCGTGGATGGGGATGCCTTTGTCTTCGCAATACTTGATCATCTCCACGCGGCCGGGGAACTGCGTACGGAAGCGCTCGTCACGCCATGGGGCGATGATTTCCAGATCAGGGGCGAGAGCGGCGGTGGTGAGCTCGAAGCGGACCTGATCGTTACCTTTGCCGGTGGCTCCGTGGCCGATCGCGGTGGCACCTTCAGCCTTGGCGATCTCCACCATGCGTTTGGCGATCAGCGGACGTGCGATGCTGGTGCCGAGGAAATACTGACCTTCATAGATCGCGCCTGCCTGCATCATCGGGAAGATGAAGTCTTTGGCGAACTCCTCCTGGAGGTCATCGACATAGATCTTCGAAGCGCCGGTCTTCTTGGCCTTGGCGTTCAAACCCTTGAGTTCATCGTCCTGGCCGATGTTCGCGCAGAAGGCAATCACTTCAGCATCGTAGGTTTCTTTGATCCAGGAAAGGAGGACGGAGGTGTCGAGGCCGCCAGAGTAGGCGAGGACGATTTTCTTTTTCATAGGGTTTGGGAAGGGGCGCGAGAATAGACGATTCTGCCTCCTTGTCGAACAAAGAGGCAGTTGTCTTGAGGGTGACTCCCGAGGGGCGATTTACTCGCCGCCTTCGGCACGATCCTGCTGACCGACGAAGGCTTCCTTCATGGCAGCGACAGCATAGTCGCGGTTGAGCTTGGTGATCCAGCGGACGCTGATCTCTTTCGGGCATGCGGCCTCGCACTCGTATTGGTTGGTGCAGTTACCGAAGCCTTCTTTGTCCATTTGGCGGACCATGGCGAGCGTGCGTTTGTCCTTCTCGGGCTGGCCCTGGGGAAGTGAGTTGAGCTGACCGGCCTTCGCGGAGACGAAGAGCATGGCACTGGCGTTTTTGCAGGAGGCGACACAGGCACCGCAGCCGATGCAGGCGGCGGCGTCCATGGCGGCATCGGCCACTTCTTTGCCGATGAGGATGGAGTTGGCTTCAGGAGCGGAACCGGTGCGGACAGTGACGAAACCACCGGCCTGCTGGACGCGGTCAAAGGCACCGCGATCCACAATGAGATCCTTGATCACTGGAAAAGCCGTGGCGCGGAAGGGCTCGATCCAGATGGTGTCGCCCGTGCGGAACTTGCGCATGTGGAGCTGGCAGGTCGTGGTGGCTTTTTCAGGGCCGTGGGGCACGCCGTTGATCTGCATGGAGCACATGCCGCAGATGCCTTCGCGGCAGTCGTGGTCGAAGGCCACAGGCTCCATGCCTTTGGCAATGAGGCGCTCATTGACGATGTCCATCATCTCCAGGAAGGAGGCATGATCGGGGATCTCTGGAGCGTCGATGTCCTGGAAGTGGCCGGGCTGACCACGGTTCTGACGCCAGACTTTAAGTTGGAGGTTGAGGAGGGACATGAGGGAGATTGCGAAAGTCGTTCAGGTCAGAGGGATCACTTGTAGCTGCGCACGGCGAGGTGGACTTCCTCGAAGGTGAGGGGCTCTTTGTTCAGCGTGGGCTTGGCGAGGTCGCCGGAGTATTCCCAAGCGGCGGCGTAGGCGAAGTTTTCGTCGTCGCGCTTGGCTTCGCCATCGGGGTATTGATGCTCGGTGCGGAAGTGGCCGCCGCAGCTCTCTTCGCGGTGGAGGGCATCTTGGCAGAGCAGTTCGGCGAACTCCATGAAGTCGGCCACACGACCGGCTTTTTCGAGCTCGGGGTTCGCTGCGTCGCCGGAGCCGGGGACGATGACGTTGTTCCAGAACTCTTCACGGAGTTCGGGGATCTTGCGGAGGGCTTCTTCGAGGCCGGCTTTGTCGCGGGCCATGCCGCATTTGTCCCAGACGAGGAGGCCGAGCTCGCGGTGGAAGCTGTCCACGCTGCGTTTGCCCTTGTTGTTGAGGAAGCGGCTGGTGCGGGCCTTCGAGTCTTCGAGAGCTTTTTGGAACTCAGGATGGCTGGTGGTGACGCTGCCGGGCTTCTGAGTGACGAGATAAGGTGCGATGGTCGTGGGGATGACGAAGTAGCCATCAGCGAGGCCCTGCATCAGGGCGGAGGCACCGAGACGGTTCGCGCCGTGGTCGGAGAAGTTGGCTTCGCCGAGCACGTGCAGGCCTTGCAAGCTGCTCATGAGGTTGTAGTCCACCCAGAGGCCGCCCATCGTGTAATGCACGGCAGGGTAGATGCGCATCGGCTGCTTGTAGCCGCTCTCGCCGGTGATCTTTTCATACATGTCGAAAAGATTGCCGTAGCGCTCAGCGATGGTCTTTTGGCCGAACTGGCCGATGGCTTCCGCGAAGTCGAGATACACGCCACGTCCGCCAGGGCCGACGCCGAGACCTGCATCGCAGGCTTCCTTGGCGGCACGGGAGGAAATATCGCGAGGGGCGAGATTGCCAAAGCTTGGGTATTTACGCTCCAGGATGTAGTCGCGATCGGCTTCAGGGATTTGAGCGGCGGGTTTGCCGACATCAGCCTTATTCTTCGGCACCCAGATACGTCCGTCATTGCGAAGCGACTCGGACATGAGGGTCAGCTTGCTCTGATACTCGCCGCTGACGGGGATGCAGGTCGGGTGGATTTGCGTGTAGCAAGGGTTCGCGAAATACGCGCCTTTCTTGTGGGCACGCCATGTGGCGGTGACGTTGCAGCCCATCGCGTTTGTGGAGAGATAGAAGACGTTGCCGTAGCCGCCGGTGCAAAGCAGCACCGCGTCGCCAGCATGGGCTTCGATCTTACCGGTGACGAGGTCACGCGTGATGATGCCTTTGGCGTGGCCATCGACGACCACGACATCAAGCATTTCCGTGCGGGGATACATCTTCACGCCGCCGCGATTGATCTCTTTATTCAAAGCGGAATAAGCGCCGAGGAGGAGCTGCTGGCCGGTCTGACCGCGAGCATAAAAAGTGCGGCTGACCTGCGCTCCACCGAAGGAGCGGTTGGCGAGAGCACCGCCGTATTCGCGGGCAAAGGGCACGCCCTGGGCCACGCATTGGTCGATGATGTTCACGCTGACTTCAGCGAGACGATGCACGTTGGATTCACGGGCGCGGAAGTCGCCACCTTTGACGGTGTCGTAGAAGAGACGATGCACGCTGTCACCGTCGTTCTGGAAGTTCTTCGCGGCATTGATCCCGCCCTGGGCGGCGATGGAGTGGGCGCGGCGCGGGCTGTCCTGGAAGCAGAAGCACTTCACATTGTAACCCAGCTCCGAGAGCGTGGCGGCGGCAGCGGAACCGGCCAGACCACTGCCGACGACGAGCACGGTGTATTTGCGCTTGTTCTTCGGATTGATGAGCTTGGAGTCCTGCTTGTGCTTGGACCACTTCATGGCCATCGGGCCGGAGGGAATCTTGGAGTCAATCATTGGAAATTTCAAATTTCAGATTTCGAAGAATGAAGCGGATTAGCGACCGTAGCCGAAGAGCCAGATGGCGATGGGGATGGAGCAGTTGCCCACAAGGATCAGCGTGGCGTAGGCGTGACCGAAGAGTTTGAAGACCGGCGCGTTGCGATGCGTGGTGAGGCCGAGCGTCTGGAAGAGGCTGCTCACGCCGTGGCTCAGGTGGCTGTAGAGCAGGCCCATGGCGATGATGTAGAAGATGGAGGCTGGAGCCCAGGAGAAGCCGTCGATCACCATCTTATAGACATTGTGCACGGACTCACCGTGGAGATCGACCTTGTAGGCGGCGCTGTTATACTCGTTGCCGACGCGTGCAGTGAAATGCAGGAGGTGATACACCACAAAGGCCAGGATCGTCAGGCCGCTCCAGATCATCGTGTGGGAGGCCTTGCTGGAGACCTGCGCCTTGTGCTTGGCATAGCCGTCTTTACGGGCAGCGCGGTTCTGTTTCGTGAGATGCACGGTAGCGATGATATGGATGCCCACGGCTGCGAGCAATCCGATACGGGCAATCCACACGCCACCGCCGTGCAGCGCTGTTTGCAGCAGATGGCCGTATTCGTTGATGGCATCCTGTCCGGCAAAGATAAGCAGGTTGCCGATCATGTGCCCGAGCACAAAGACGACAAGGGCCGCGCCGGTGAGGGCGACGAGAAGTTTCTTGCCAATGGAGGAGGCATAGAAGCGGGAAAGGGAGTCAAAAACAGCGCTCATGGGTGACGGGGCGGGCACATTGGCAATACGACACCCCACCGCAAGCGGCACCTGCAATTTTCCGGCTTTTCTTGTCTAACTTTGGCCTTCGCCTGTGCCTTTCGTATCACTTTGCCGCACGTCGGGCGCTTTGTCGGATCACGCCGATGGAATGTCCGCGCTGGATTTCGCGTTGATGTCTGTAACCACGCCCTTCATTCTGTCGCCAACCATGCTCCGCACCTCCTTCCTCATCGCCGCCGCCACCTGCACCGTCGCCCTCGCCCAGACTCCTGCTCCACCTCCGGGGCATGATCACAGCATCGAGATCCCCGGTTTGAAAAAGGAACTCTTCGCCGGCATCACCGCCGAAGATCTGCTCCGCCCCGGCACCGAACCTGGCAGCGTGAAGGTCACCCTCGTCGCCACCTTCAATGCCGCGAACTATGGCATGAACTTCAATGGCTACTCCCATGGCAAGGCCGTGCTGACCATCCCTGTCGGCACCAAGGTGAACGTCACCTTCATCAATCCAAGCCCCGTGCCACACAGCGCGATCGTCATCGACAAAGCAGACACGAAGAAGCTGCAAATCCCCGAGCCCTGGTTCACAGGCGGCGCGAGCACGAAGCACCTCATGGGACAGAGCATGGGCAAGAGCGAGTTCAGCTTCACCGCCGATGAAGCGGGCGAATACGCCCTCGCCTGCGGATTCCCTTCCCACGCCGTCGCCGGTCACTGGGTGGCGTTAAACGTCAGCGCCGAGGCGAAAGTGCCCACGATCCAGTTCGGCGATCAGCCAGCGAAGGAAGTGAAGTAAAAAGGCAGACACCTCTGCTTCTTTTTGCAAGAGGCCGTGTGAGGCACGCCATTCAGTCCGGCTCGGCTCCCCCAGCCGGTTTCTTCCTCTCGATCACCTTCTCGATGTCTCCGAGCGGCAGGCAGTTGATCACATCCTTCCGAGTGAGCCATCCTTTGCGGGCCGCACGCACGCCGAAAAGCACATCCTGAAGACCCCGCGTGCTGTGCGCATCGGGATTGATGCTGCACTTCACGCCCTTCTCCACCGCCAGCCGCCACCAGCGCCAGTCCATGTCCAGTCGCCACGCACTGGCATTCAGCTCGATGATCGTCCCCGTCGCTGCCGCAGCATCAATGATGGCCGGGATGTTCACCGCATACGCTGGGCGCTGCGCCAGCAGACGGCCCGTCACATGCCCCAGCATGGTCACATGCGGATTCTCGATTGCCCGGATGATCCGCGCCGTCATCTCCGCCTCGGGCAAATTGAAGACGTTGTGCACACTCGCCACGCAGTAGTCCAGCTCCGCCAGCAGCTCGTCGTCAAAGTCCAGCGAGCCATCCTTCAGGATGTCCACCTCACTCCCGGCGAAGATGCGGAAGTCGCCCGCATACTCCTCGTTCAGCTTGCGGATCTCCGCCATCTGCGCGCGCAGCCGCCGCTCATCCAGACCGTTCGCCACAAAGCTGCTCTTGCTGTGGTCCGCGATGCCCAGGTATTGCAGCCCCAGCTCCATCGCCGCCTCCGCCATCTCCCGCAGCGTCGCCTTGCCATCGCTCGCCGTCGTGTGGTTGTGAAAGACTCCGCGCAGGTTCTCCAGCTCGATGAGCTTTGGCAAACGCCCCTTCTCCGCAGCGTCGATCTCTCCCGAGTTCTCCCGCAGCTCGGGCTCGATGTAGTCCAGCCCCAGGAGCTGGTAGATCTCCTTCTCCTCATAGATCTCCGCCGCTTCCTCCGGCACGCTGCCGCCTTCATGCGCAGGTTTAAAGCCATACTCGTTCAGCGATAGACCGCGATCCAGCGCCCGCTGCCGCATCACCACATTGTGCTCCTTGCTGCCGGTGAAGTAATTCAGCGCAAAAGGATACTCCGCACTGCTCACCGCGCGCAGATCACACTGCACCCCGTTGCTCGTGTAGATGCTCGCCTTCGTCCCGCCCTGGGCGATCACCTTCTCCACCTGCGGCAGTTTCACAAAGTCGGCGATCACCTCCTCCGGGCGCTTCGTCGCCACCAGGAAATCCAGATCATGCACCACCTCCTTGCCGCGACGGAAACTCCCGCACACTTCCGCGCGTGATACCGAAGGATGCTCCCGCAGCGCCTCCAGAATCGCCTGCGCCAGCGGGTACACCTGATCCTGGCGGAACTCCGAAGCGTGCTGCTCCCGGAAGCTGATCGCCTCCAATATTTTCACCACCGTCTTGTCGCCGAAACCACTGATCTGGGCCGCCTCCCCGCTCTCACAGACCCGCCGCAGATCCGCCAGCGAACCCACGCCCAGCTTCGAATACAGCGCCGCGATCTTCTTCGGTCCAAGCCCCGAGATCTCAAACAACTCGAAGAGCCCCTCTGGGAACTCCGCCTTCAGCTTCTCGTAGAACTCCAGCCGGCCCGTCGTGGCCATCTCATGCAACTTGTCACGCAGCGCCTCCCCAAGGCCCTTGATGCCCGCCAGATCATTCTCACGCGCCATCTGCATGATGTCCCCAGCATGACTCTCCACGATCTCCGCCCCCATCTTATAGGCGCGCGTTTTGAAAGGATTCTCCCCCTTCAATTCCATCAGGAGGGCGATTCGTTCGAAGATCTCGGCAGCAACTTCTCGGGTCATGCGCCGAGATTGTCGAGCCCATGCGCCAGCGCCAGTGTGGTTTTGCACCCGACAGGAGAATCCAAGAAGTCCCCCACATGATCTGCCACACCCCACCCAGCCGCGAACGTCTCGGCCAACTCCTGAAATCATGGCATGACACGCCGCTGAGCTACTCGCATCGCGACGGGGTGGAGTCGCCTCCGGAACGGGGATTCATCGTGGATGAGCACCGCGTCTCCCTGGGGCGCGGCACGGAGACGTTTTCGACCGCCTGCCATGCGCTGGATGGCTGGCGGATGTTTCCCGCATGGGCTGAGGTGCGGCGGCTTCGTGATCAAAACCAGACACAGGGAGACATCGTGGCCATGCAGGTGCGGATCTGCGGGCTGTGGTGGCTGAATCCCTGCCGCGTGCTGCGTCGCTGTGACTCGGCCATCACGCATGGCTTTGTCTATGGCACGCTGCCAGAGCACGCGGAGTGCGGGGAGGAGATGTTTGCCATCGAGCAGCAGGCGGACGGCAGCGTCTGGTATGTGATCCGCGCTTTTTCCAGACCGCGACACTGGATGGCCTGGGCCGGCTTTCCGCTGGCCCGCTGGTGGCAGTGCCGGTTTGTCCGTGACTCCCAACAACGGATGATGAAGATCTGCTCATGACCCTGCGCACTGACTCACCTGCCGAACTCCGGCGCACCTTCCGCATCCTCGGGCATGTGGGCCTGTGGTTGCTGGCTTCCTTCATGTGGGGCCACGGTGGCTACGATCACCGGTGGGTCTATGTGTTGCTGACCTTTGCCGCCTTTTTCCTCATGCCTCTCGGAGATGAGCTGCTGGCAGCCAGAGGTGTGCTGCCTGAGCGGCAGGTCGCGCTTTTCATTGTCCTGCTCTTCCTGATCCTGGCTTTGATGCAGACTCCCAGCCTGAATGCCGCCTTGTATTCAACGCCCTGGCTGGTGATGCGCACGATCCTCGCCATGCAGGCGCTCTGGCGCTGGAACCGACATCGGTCGCCCGCCCCAGCTGACCTCTGCCTGCTCGCTGCTGCCACTTTCCCTGCCGTGGGTGCGGCATGGCTGGTGGCTTTTTGTGCAGGGTGGATGCCCTTCGGATTCGATGCGTTGATCGTTCTGCTCACGGCGGCGCACTTTCATCATGCCGGATTCACCCTGCCGCTGATCGCGGGACTGATCGCACGCGACAGGCCAAGCCAATGGACTTCGTGGTCGTGCATCGCAGTGCTGTCCGGGGTTCCGCTCGTGGCCACGGGCATCACCTGTACGCACTTTGGCTGGTTGCCCTGGGTGGAGCCGCTGGGAGTCACTCTGCTCGTGATTGGAGCCCTCGGCGTCGCCCTCAGCCAGATGCGACTTGGGTTGGAAAGCGCACCATCAAGCTGGCCACACACCGCTTTTCTCATCTCGGGCACGTCTCTCCTGATCGCTATGCTGCTCGCGCTCGGTTTCGGGCTTCGCTATCTCGTCCCCTCACTCGCTCTGCCCATGCCGCAGATGTGGGCCATCCACGGTTCCCTGAATGCCTTTGTGTTCGGGCTTTTCGGGCTGCTGGCTTGGCGCGCTAGGTCGTAGCTTCTGCTCTTCAAAGGTAAGGTTTGGAACGCTGCGAGACTTCCATGCGTCGTCTGAGCTTTCAAAACCACTTCACTCAGGCTTCTTCGTGGCTGATCCGGACTTTGCGGGTGTCCGCTTCCTGGCCGGGGCATGGGGCGCTTCCGCTTCTTCTTTTTTAGCTTCAGGGAAGCCAGCTTTGGCATGGGCGACGATCTCCACGAGTGTGGAGTCGCCAATGCCTTCGACTTTCACCAAATCGACGGGGTCGGTGAAGGGTCGGGCATTCTTGATCGCGGAGGTGCGCGTGGCTCCGATGCCAGGCAGAGACTGGAGGGCTGGATCATCGCCTTCGTTCAGGATAGTGAGCAGCCGGGTCCGCTCGACAGGCGTCAGCGTTTTGGCCGCCACCTGAGCTCTGCCGGAGGGTTTCGCCGTCTTTTCAGCAGTCATGGCTGGAGTGAACAGGCCGAGGATGATCAGCAGAATGAGGTGGTATTTCATGAGCGATGCGCTGGTTGGCGCGCTGAGCCTAGAAAACCCCATCAAACGTAGCGAGATCTAAGTGATGTTTTTGTGAGGCAAAGCCATCCCACTTCCTCCACACCATGGCAAAGCGCATAGAATGACACCCCCGTGAAAGAGTGGCACGAGGGGTGCGTTTAGGGGCGGCGAATCCCCCCATTCACCTGATGAAACTGATCCTTACCTCACTCCTGCTCGCCGTGTCTTTCACGAGCGCCAGGGCGCTTACCCTGCCTGAGATCCAGGCCAAGGCCGCCCAGATCGACAAACTCGTGTCCGCCAATCTGGAGAAGCAAAAGGTCCAGGCCACCGCGCCAGTCTCCGACGAGGTCTTCGTCCGCCGCATCTATCTCGACATCGCAGGCCGCATCCCCTCGCTGAAGGAAACGAACGAGTTCCTCGCCGACAAGGCCACCGACAAGCGCGCGAAGCTCATCGAGGAACTGCTGGCCTCCGATGGCTACACGCAGAACTATTTCAACTTCTGGGCCGACATCCTCCGCCTGCGCAGCCAGCTCGCCCAGGGGAACAGCCAGCCCGCAGGTGCTGCCTATGCCAACTGGCTCCGCGAGGCCCTGGCCTCCAACAAGCCCTACGACGCCATGGTGCGCGAGATGGTCACCGCCGATGGCAAGACCTATGAAAACGGAGCCGTGGGCTTCTACCTCCGTGACTACAACATGCCGCTGGATAACATGGCCGTGACGACGCAGATCTTCCTCGGCACCAGCATGGTCTGCGCGCAGTGCCACAACCACCCGTTCGATAAATGGACGCAGATGGACTATTACCAGATGGCCGCCCACACGAACGGCATGACCGGCACGAATGGCCTCTCGAACCCTCTGCTGGCCCAGGCTTTCTACGGCAAAAGCAGCAAGAAAAACAAAAAAGGTTCCCCAGCCATGGCTGCTAAACTGCCTGGCGGCCTGGAGCGCAAGGACGTGAGCAAAGCGATGTCCGAGATCCTCCGCCCGCTGCGCTACAACACCGTTTTGGACCAGACCGACTCGAAGAAGCTGGCTCTGCCACATGATTACCAATACACCGACGCGAAGCCCAAGCAGGTCATCGAGCCCGTGATCCCCACCGCTTTCTCCAAAGACGGCAAGATCGCCAAAGAAGGTGAGAAGCCTGTGCTGGCCTACGCCGACTGGATGACCTCGAAGGACAACCCGCGCTTCACCACGGTGATCGCGAACCGCCTTTGGAAAAAGGCCATGGGCATGGGCCTCATCGAGCCTGTGGATGAGATCACCGACTCCACCGTGCCGAGCAATCCGCAGCTCATGACCTTCCTCGAACAGACGATGAAGGACGTGAACTACGACATGAAGGCCTTCCTCAGCATGATCTTCAACAGCGCCGCCTACCAGCGCGCCGCCTACACGAAGGATGTTGAACTCGGCGAAGTCTATCACTTCCCCGGCCCCCTCCTACGCCGCATGAGCGCCGAGCAGATCTGGGACAGCATGGTCACCCTTTACAAGCCAAACCCCGACGCCCCGAGCATCGACGCCAAGATCCAGCGCGACTCCACCATCCGCGAAGTCGAGTGGCTGGACCGCTCCCTCAATGCTCTCACTCCCGATGAGCTCGCCAAAGCAGCCGCCGCCATCGCGGCCAAGCAGAAGCAGCTCGCCGCCGATGTGCGCAAAGCCCAGGAGCAGCTCACCGAAGCCACGAAGAACAAGGACGAAGACGCCATCCGTGCCGCGAAGAAGGTCGTCAGCAACCAGCGCAAGGCCATCGATGAAGCCGCCGAGGAGATCGTCTTCACCACCGGCTTCAAAAAGTTCGCCGAACTCGCGAAGGCCGGGAAGCTCGACGAGCAGGTGAAGGACGCCGAGTTTGCCAAAGAGATCGCCACCGCCATCAAAGGCAAAGAAGGCACCGATCTCGGCATCGACGAAGCACTCGCCATCTACAACCGGGGACTCCGCGCCCGCCTGACCGAGCAGCAGAAAGCCCGCCTGAAACGCGATGCCGAGCAGCTCAAGGCCGACACCAAGGAAGAACTCACCGCCCTGCGCGCCTGGGAGACCTTCCGCGACACCTTCATGATCCGCTCCGCCGATCTCCGCAGCCCCGCGCCGAACGGCCACTTCCTCCGCGAGTTCGGCCAGAGCGACCGCGAGCTCGTCGAGAACGCCAACGAAGACGCCACCGTCGGTCAGGCGCTCATGGTGCTGAATGGCAAAACTTTCAGCCAGCTCATGAACCCCTACACCATGATCTCCCGCACCCTGCGGAAGGCCGAGGACGCGGATACCGCCATCGACACCATCTACCTCGCCCTCTTCAGCCGCAAAGCCACCGCCGAGGAGAAAGCGCTGCTCGCCCCCGTCATCGGCAACAACACCGTCACCGGCAAAGGCGACGCCCTCTGGGCCGCGCTGAATACCCGCCAGTTCTACTTCATCCAGTAAACCAGCGGTCAGTCACCTCTCGAAGCGGAAGGCGTGAGCCTTCCGCTTTTTTATGCCCCCGCCAGCTTCCGCGCATACGCCAGCGTGTCGATCTCATCGGGTGACTTGTCCCGCCGCACCGCCTTGATGCGCGGGAAGCGTAGCGAAAGACCGCTGTCATGGCGCGTGCTGGCCTGGATGGAATCAAAGGCGATCTCCAGCACCGTGTCCGGCACCACGGAACGCACGCGGCCTTTCTGCTCCAGCGTGTTCGCGGTGAAATGCTCCGTCAGTTCCTCGATCTCCGCATCCGTCAGGCCGCTGTAGGCTTTGCCGATCACACGCAGCGCCCCGGTTTCGTCTCGGACGGCAAAGGTGTAGTCGCTCAGCACATGCGCTCGTTTACCGTGACCTTGCTCAGCCTTCACCACGACCACATCCAGCGTGGCGAAGGCCTTCTTCAGCTTCAGCCAGGACTTGCCTCGTCGGCCCGGCGTGTAGGCACTGGACGCATCTTTGATGATCAGCCCTTCATTGCCACGACGACGAGCCGCCATGAAGAGCGCCTCGATCTCCTCCGCTGTCGCCGCCTTTTCCACCGTGATCAGGGCCATGCCCTCCGGCATCGGCAAAGTCTCCAAAGCCTGTCTCCGCTCGCTCAGAGTCCGCTCCAGCAGCGACTCCTCGTTCATCCACAGCAGATCAAAGACGACGTAGCGCACCGAGATGTCGCTCGGCATGAAAAGGTCCGCCTGATCACGCCGCCCGAGCCGCTTTTGGAGGTCAAAGAAGGTCAGCTTTTTGCCTTCCGCATACGCGATGATCTCGCCATCCAGGATCACATCGGCATTCAGCGCACTCACCGCCCGCAGGACCTCCGGGAACTGGGCACCGATGGGCTTCAGATCCCGCGTGTAGATCTCCGCGCGGCCACCCACACGATGCACCTGCGCACGGATGCCATCGTATTTGTCCTCCACCCAGACCGACTCTGCCGCCATGCGCTCCCAGATGTCCACCGCTGTCTCCTCGGGTGACGCCAGCATCACCTTGATCGGCACAAAGGCTCGCGGCTTCGCCTCCTCCAGCCGACCCGACTTCGCCAGCAAGGCCGCACGCCCGATGTCCCCGCAGAGCATCGCCGCCTCACGCACGGCGTCCGCCTTTTGCTCAAAGGCCGCCGCCACCGCTTCCTCGATCAAACCCTCCTTCGATCCCATGCGCAGCTCACTCGTCATCAGTCGCACCAGCCAGGAGCCATCTTGGGCGGAGAGCCGCAGAAAGCAGGCTTTGAGCAAATTCACCCGCACCACCTGGCTGCCTGCATTTCTCAGTTGGTCAAAAAGCAGCGCCACCTCCGCCAACGGCATCTCGACAGGACTCAGCGCCGCTCTTTGCAGCACGAGAAAGGCTGTGCGCCCGGCATCAGCCTGACTGCGCGAGATCGCACGATACTCCACATCACTCACGCCACTGACCTCCTGCAAAGCCCGCCGGATCAGCGCCCAGCCTGTGTTCAGCGGAGCTTCCCCCGCTGCGGGATCACTCGTCATGCCCGAGCAATACCTCACGGACCGAACCAAATCTGTCTCCTCCAACTCCCGAAGATACTCCGACAGCCGCTCCACCTTCTTCAGCCTCGACGACTCCTCCGCCGTCCCCGCACAAACCGATGCCCAACGCGCAAAACCATTCTTGGAAAGCTCCACAGACACCGCAGAACCTTCGTTATTCGTCATTCGAACTTCGTCATTCCTGGCAAAGCCCATCTCCATCTGGTCCGCCTTCTCCAGCGTCCATGCTTCGACTCCACGCGCCCGCAGATCCGCCGCGAACTCCTGCGTGTAGCCATGCACCAGATACACCCGGCGCGGCTTCACCGTCTCCACGGTCTCGATGAGTTCGGGGTAGTCCGCGTGATCACTCAGCGGGAAGATTTCATCCACCTGATAGCGATACCTCGCTCCTGGTTGCAGCGCCCAGCCTGTCATCATCGCCGTGCGGCAAACTTTGAGCTTCTTCAGCGCCAGCGACTTGCCATTGCTCGGCGGGAAAAGCAGCACATGCCCGCGTGCCTCCGCTGCATCGAAGAGCCGATACTCCGGCAACTTCCCGAGGATCGGCTTCACCGCCTCCGTCATCTCCCAGACCGACTTGTGGAGCATCACGGGGAACCCCGCCTCCGCCAGCGCACAGAGGATCTCCTGCGCCTTCCCCAGCGAGTAGCCGAGCATCACCGGGATGCCGCCATCCTCCAGTGTCTCACGCACAAACTTCAGCATCTGAGAGATCACCTCACTCATCGGCGGAAAGCGAAAGTGCGGCAGACCAAAGGTGGTCTCCATGATAAGTGTGTCGGCTGGCAGCAGCTCGCAACGCTCCGAGCTCAGCCCTTGGCGCAGTTTGTAGTCGCCCGTGTAGAGCAGCGTCGCGCCATCGCTCTTTCGCGTCAGATGCAGCATCGCCGAGCCGAGAATGTGCCCAGCGGGAAACAGCCGCTGCTCCCAGCCTTCCCATTCATGCACTTCGCGCATCGGCAACGCATGGAAGGCACCGTCCTTCTTCAGCCCATAGCGCTCACGCATCAGATGCAGCGTCAGCTCCGAGCAGAACGTCGTCTGATGCCGTGCCACATGATCCGCATGAGCATGGGAAATAAACGCCCGCTCCACCCCGAAGTGCGGGTCCAGCCACAGATCCGCCTCAGGCAGATAAATCCCGTGGCGATGAGTGACAGTGAGGAGCGGTGGCATGAGCGGTTCAAGACTACGAATGGAAAGCTGGATCGAACAGCACGTCTCGAACAATCCCCTTTCTTTTCCGCCTCAGGTTCCCCAAAGTGCCGACGCTATGCTCAAGTCCATTTTTGCCTCCCCATCGAAGCCGAAGCACTCGGATGAACCCATGGAAGACTGGTATTTGGAAGGCCTCTTGGTCTTGGAGAACTCCAAACGCGTGGCTGACCTCAAGAAGCGGATGACCCAAAGAGCGACCCAGCAGTGGGGGTTTTATTTTGAGCTGCTGATGATCGCGGTTTTATTCGGGCTTGGCCTTTGGCGCACACGACTGGAGGCTGAATCCGTCTGGTCGTTCATGATTTACGGACTGGTCCTGTGCTCATTCATCACTCGCATCATTGAACGCATCGAAAATGCTTCCATCGCCCGGCTCGATGCCGCCATGGAGCTCACCCAATCATTGACCAAAGAGCGCCGCAACCATCAGGAGAATGGTTGCACTGCTGCCAGCTCTGCCTCTTAAACATCATCCCAATGCCCGACATCATCTTCGCCACCTCCAATGCCCACAAAGTCCAGGAAGTCGCCGCCATGCTTGGTGCGCCTTGGCAGGTTCAGGGATTAAAAGCCTACCCTCACGTACAGCTCCCGGAGGAGACCGGCACCACCTTCGAGGCGAATGCCGTCCTCAAAGCCGAAGCCGCCAGCGCCGCTCTGCCCGGAGTGTATGTCATCGCCGATGACTCAGGGCTCGAAGTGGATGCGCTCAATGGCGAGCCCGGCGTCTATTCCGCCCGCTATGCTGGTCCTGATGCCACCGATGCCGACAATCGTGTCCGCCTGAAGGCCGAGCTCGGCAAACTCCCGCCAGCCACCTTCACGGGCCGTTTCCACTGCTGCCTCGTGCTCGCCAAAGATGGGCAGGCACTGCACGTCACCCACGGCACCGTCGAAGGCACCCTGAGACTCGAAGAGCAAGGCATCGGCGGTTTCGGCTACGACGCCCTTTTTCAGCCTGATGGTCATGCAGACACCTTCGGCGTTCTGCCCGCCGAAGTGAAAAACCAACTCAGCCACCGTGCGCGTGCATTGGCCGAGATGAAGGCATGGATGGAGGCGCATCTCGTCTGAATCACACCTCTCGCGCCAGCGTCCTGGAGTGCGCCGGGCCTCCGGCGCTTTCGCGTGTGTCTCTCGACCTCCGAAAAGCTCCAGAGGGCTGGAGCAATCCAGAACGCTTCCGCGCTTTTCAAATCCACTGAACCTTATGCGCCCGCTCCTGCTCTTTTGCCTGTTCCTGGCTTCCTGCGCTCAGACGCCCCTGCCACTCGATCCCGAGCCCGCGCAGCCTGCACCGGACCCCTATCAGCCAACACCGGAGCCCACGACCTCTTGGCGCACGCTGAGTGAAGAGTTCATCCCTCTGCCACATCATGCGTCCTGCCTGCGACTGAGCGTGCGTGGCAGTGAGGGCGAAGTCGCGCTCTCCGTCGTCCGCTTTGACAGCAGCTCCTGCACCCTCCGCGTGATCGATCAGCCGCAGTCCTGGTCCTTCAGCGACCTCTTGGGCGACTCCATGCGCTCCGTGAAAGCCATCGCTGGTGTGAATGGCGGTTACTTTCATCCCGACTTCACCCCGCTCGGCCTCATGATCGCCGATGGCAAACGCCAGGGGCAGTTCACCCGCTCCGGCCTCGTCTCCGGCATGATCCGCGTGCGTGGTGGTGAGCCTGCTTTGATCTGGAACAGCGAGTCTCCTGATACCGCGAATGCCAGCGATCTCCTCCAAGCCGGGCCGCGTCTCGTGGATGCAGGCCAGCCTGTCTCTGGCCTGAATCGCACGAAGCTCGCCGCCCGTACCTTTATCGCCACCGATGGCAGCTCAGGCTGGCTCATCGGCACCGCTCACAGCACCACGCTGCACGGACTCGCCGACCTGCTGACCTCCCCCGGCCTCATCTCTGGCCTGCGCATCCAGCGTGCTCTGAATCTCGATGGAGGCCGCTCCACCGCCTTTTATGCCCGAACCAACGATGGCCGGGAGATCAGCGAGCCAGGCTGGAGCACCGTGCGCAATTACCTGGCTGTCATGCCGAGGTGAGATCAAGTGTTGCCGATGGTGATGGCAATGATGATCTCAGACGGCATCATGAATCAGCGATCACTTCCCAGCCACCTGCCCGCCGCCGCTTGGCAGGGTGCGGAGGTGTTGAGTCGGGCTGAGGCCGTATTTTTCGGGCTGATACATGGCTTCGATCTTCGCGGGCGGGGCGATGGTGTCGCCTTCGGCGATGACTCTCGCGAGATAGCGCAGCTGGAATTTGCCTTTCTGCGGGGCGTAGTCGGTGAAGAAGAGGGCGCGGTCGGCGCGGATTTCGCGGTGGTCGCAGAACCAAGCTTCGATGCCTTCGGGGAGCTGGTCGGCACCTCGGGCGTTTTGGGTTTCGAACTCGGGATTGATGGCTTCCAGCACGCTGGGGAGGGGATCGTTGATGGCGAGGTAGCGGTCGCCGCCGCCGATCTCGATGTTGAGCGAGATGACGACCATGTCGCCGACGCGGAGGTCGTCGGCAGCAGCGGTGGAGCCATCGGGAAGGAGCTTTTCATAGGCTCGCTCGATGGCGTAGCCTTTGTTCTCGCCTTTGAAGTCACGATCCTGCGCGAAGCTGCGGGCATCGACACGGGAGAAGATCTCGCGGTCGGCGGGCAGCTCGACTTTCATCGGCGTGGCGGTGAGCTTCGCATCGATGGGGAAGCTGACTTTGGCACTGCCGGGATGGGCGGGGATGCTGAGTTCGGGTTGCTGAGAATCCCAAAGCACCTTGGCTAGCACGGGCTCGGAGGTCTTCTTCAGGCTGCGCTCGTAGGCGGCGAGGCCGGTGAGGGTCCAGGCATTGGTAAAGGTGTTTCCCCACTCACCGCGACCGTTGCGGGATTGCAGGATGGATTGCGCGAGCGCTTCGGCATCACTGGTCAGGCCGAGATGCGTGTAGGCGAGCAGGCGGAGGGCTTTGTTTGCGCCATTGCCAGCCCAATGACCCCAGACGGGAGCGGGCGGTGTGGCTTTGGCGACGGACTTGGTCGTACTCTTCTTCGACTTGGCTTTGCTGGCGACTTTCCTCGGTGGCTCGGGTGGTGCAGGTGGCTTCCAGCCGAGCATTTCTTTAATCTGCGCATCAGGTGTGTTGCTGAGACACATGGCGAGTGAGGTGTAAAGGCGGGCAGCTTCGGGCAGGCGGTCGCGCTTGGCATGAAGCAGGTTTTGGTAGGCTGGTTCGGGCTTCTTGGCCTTCGCGAGTGTGTAGAGGGCAAAGGCGCAGTCGGTGATGACATAGAGATCTTTTTCCTCTTCGAGGCCGCGCAGACGCTTCGAGAGGTAGGCGGTGATTTTGTCGATGACCTCGGGCGGCACGTTGGCTCCGGCATCGCGGGCACGCATGAGCATGAAGCCACCGTAAGCGCTGCCCCAGAGGCTGGGCTCCTGACCGCCGGGCCAGTAGGCGAGGCCGCCTTCTTCGGTGGTCATGGTGAGGAGTCGGTTCACGCCTTTTTGCACGGCTTCCTTCGTTTTTTCCACGCTGAGGAGATCGGGGAAGAGGGGCTGATAACCGCCAAGAACGAGCCAGGGGATGGTGGCCGAGGTGCTCTGCTCCGCGCAGCCGTAGGGATACTGCAAGATGTACTCCAGAGCATCGCGCGCCTCGAACAAGCGGGTGGTGCTGAGGCTGACGGAGATGGTGCCTTCGCCTTCGAGCACGACGGGGTTTACCTTGGCGAGGAGATTGTCCACGGGCTCTTTGCCGAGACGTGAGTAGCGGACTTCGCGCAGCTCGGGTACGGGATGCGTGACCTCCAGCAGGGACTCGGTGCCGTCATTCAAAGCAGGGCCGCTCCAGCCTTCGACTGTGCGTGCGGACCACTTCCACTTTGCGGTGCCGAGTTTGGCGAACTGCACGGGGAAACTGACTGCGGCGGTTTCATTGGCCTTGAGGGTGACTTTTTGTTTCCAGACTTTCGGATCTGCGGGAGCCTTGATGGCAGCAGGAATGAAGAAGCGCTCTTCGCGGATGAAGTCGGCGGTGGCATCGAGTTCGAGCATGACTTCGACCTCGCCCGTGGCGGGCGTGGTGTTGTGCAGCACGGCTTTCAGCAGAGTCTCATCGCCGAGGCGGGCGAAGCGTGGCACCACGGGATCGACCATGAGGGGCTTGTTGATTTTGAAAGCGGACTCGCCGCTGCCAAAGAGATCTGCACCGCCGACGGCGACGGCCATGAGGCGGTAGCGGGTGAGATTATCAGGCGCGGTGATGTCGGCAGTGACCTGGCCGCTGGCATCGGTCATGGCGGTGGCGAGCCAGAGCGGCGTGGCGATGAAGTTCTTTCGCAGGGTGATGGGGGATTCATTTTCCTCACCACCGCCGCCGATAACGAAGCCTTTGTTCCCACGCTCACGAGCGGCGAACTCCTCGGGCAGGATGTCATCGAACGAGCTGTAGTTATGGATCGCCAGCGGCATGGGCGCGTGGAAGAACTCGCTCGGGTTCGGCGTCGTGTGGCCCATGAGGCTGAGCACGCCTTCATCTACGGCGTAAAGCGTGATCTCGCTATTGGCGACGGGCTTGCCCAGGTAGTCGGTGATGGTGGCGGCAATGGCAAAGTTCTCGCCGGGCTTCACTTCGGGCTTCGAGGGATTGATGACGACCTTCAGCTCCTTGACCTTGGATTCCACCGTCAGCTCGCAGTAGCCCAGTTTGTATTCGGGCATCTTGTGCTTTTTCGGGCTGGCATCGCTGCCGCGCACGAGGATGACGGAAACAAAGATGTTCGGGGCCTCAGCATCCTGCACGGGCACTTTAATGACAGGATTCTCAGGCGAGAGCTGGGTGATGAATTGCCGATGCACTTGGTTACGCTCGACGGTGACGAGCGCGGTGCCTGCGATGGGTGTCTTCACGACGATGACCGCTTCTTCACCGGGCTTGAGGGTCTTCTTCTCCGGCTGGAGCAGGATGCGCGCGCCGTCTTCCATGGCCCAGGGGAATTCATCGCCGCCGATGACGTAGAGAGGCATCCTCGAGAGGACCTTCTTACCTTTCGCATCCGTGGCTTCCGCCGTGACGAAGTAGGTGCCGCCGCGTGCGGGTTTGAAGGGAATGGTCACGCTCGGTGCGCTCCCAGCGGTTTGCGGCTTGAGATCAAAACTCTGCTTCAATTCCTCACGCAGGATGACTTGATCCTTCGTGGTGCTACCGCCACCGGCTGTGGCGATCTTGAGTGTGTGGTATTCCTGGCGCTCGATCTTCACATCGATCTTCACCACTCCAACAGCAGGCGCGCCTTTGCTATCAATGGCGACGACTTCCACCGGTGTATCCTGACCGGCGCGACCAAAGAACTGCGGTCCTTTGACGCCGAGGATGAACTCCGCGCCCGGCACCTCGAACTCTGTCGAGGCGCTGATGGTTTGCTGGTTGATGTCCGTGACCTCGGCACTCACGCGCACTTGCTGTGGCAAGGCGGCGCGGTCTGGCGGCGGCATCGGCATTTCGAGAACGGCGCTGCCATCGTCGTCGATGCTGAGATCGCCATTCACCCACCACTCGCCTTCGGGATCGTCATCGCTGTCGTCGTAGTAGCCATCGGCATCGCGATCTTTGCCATAATGCGTCCAGCGTGGCGCATCGCCGAAATGGAACTCACTGAAGGCAGCGGGTGCTTCATAAGTCCGCATGGAGGACGCACTCCAACTGACCTTCGCGCGGCTGAGGGCCTTGCCCATGAAGTAGTTCGCGCTCATCGGCAGCTTGAGTCGGTCGGCAAGGACTTCGACCTTCTTGCCATCGAGCTTCACTTCAAAAGTGTTCGGCTTGTAGTCGTCGATGCGGAAGCTGTGATTGCCAGCATCGGGGGAGTCTTCGTCGCTGCCTTCTTTGTTAAAGCTGACGGTGAGGTGATACCAGCCGAGTGGTGTCTCGGGCAGCTTCATGTCGTCCGACCAGGAACCATTCGCGGAGAAGGTGATCTCTTTATCCAAGATGGTGCGGTAGCGCGGGTCGCGGATGCTGACGCGGCCCTTCACGGGTGCGGAGTCGAGGGTGAGAGCGTCGCCACTGCGGAGGCGCGTGTGGGCTTTCAGATGGATCGTATCGCCTGGGCGATAGAGCGGGCGATCACTGAAGACAAAGGTCTGGCGCGCGGGCTTCCACACATCTTCCCAGGCCGTGGGGATGTCGTAGGGGATGACGCCGTTGATGCCGGCTTCGTTTGTCTGGATGGCGGTGCAGTCGCCCGCGATCTCGGCCAGCACGAGTGCTGGATCACTGCCCTTCAGCGTGGCGATGCCGTTCGCGTCGGTGTCGGCATAGCCGAGGAGTTTTTGACCTTGATCGACCATCGTGAGGCGCACTCCAGGGACGGGTTTGCCAGTCGTCAGCGAGGTGGCAAAGATCATCGTCTCGCGGCCATTGCTCTTTTGCATCAAGCCAAGATCGGTGAACTGCACGAGCGACTGAGTGATCACGCCCTGCTGCATGATGCCCTCGGCAGCACGACCTTCGATTTCGACAAACAACGGCGCGGCAGGTGCACCAGCGAGGATCTCTTTCCAGTTCAGTTTGATCAGCTCGCTCTTATCCAGCGCTTTGTTGATCTGGAAGGTGCAGTCAAAAATTTGCGTGCCTGCATACTCGTCGATGCTGAGAGGCTTGTAGCCCTTCTTCTTGTCGTCCTCTTGGTAGAATTTGCTGCGATACTCGCTGTATTTGTCCAGGGCTTGGAGCAACTCGGGCCCGGTGAGTTTCTTCACGCGGACACGCAGTTCGCGGACGTTGGCAGCGGTGACTTCATACTCGCCGAACCCCTTCGCCAACTGCGCCCGCACAAAGGAAGGCGCGGCAACGTAGGGTGGATTCGGGATGAAGGTGACTTCACGCTCGCCGGGCTTTTCCAGTGCGAGTGCATCGCCCGAAGTGATGCGCGGATCGACGACGATGCGGTAGGGCTTGCTCAGATCAAAAGCACCTTCGAGGCGCAAGGTGCGCCGCGTGAGTGTGGCCTTCACCGCGACGTTTGGCTCGATGGTGATGAGCGGCGCGATCTTATCCGCGATGGCCTTCAGCTCCTCATCTTTCCATTCTTCATCGCGATTCGGGTAGAGCGACTTGTTGAAGTCGATGTCGATGAAGTAGCTCTGATCAAAAGGCGTGTGCGCGCTGATGTTGGAGACATTGAAAGGCCGCACTTCACCGAGCGCGATGTCATCGCCCTGCGCGAGCGTGTCGTGACCGGAGGCATTCGTGAGCGTCGTGGCGATGCTGAGCTTCCAATTCGTGGCGACCGGCAATGGCTGTTCGGGCTCGACGACGAGGGCGCTCATGCGCGTGGCTTCCTGCGTGAGTGTCGGCTTCACCTTCGCGATCTCTTCCGCCCAGGTGGGCTGCGGGGATGGGTTGCGCCCGAAGTCCTTGCCCGTGGCGAGACGGACCTTCGCAGGCACTTTGAGCGGCGGTTTTTCCGAAGTGAAGACGATGCTCGATGCGGCCTTCGTGGCATCGACGTTGTCATTGAACTCGAAGACGAATTTCGGCGTGCGATCCGAGTCGCTGCTGTCGAACCACTTCGGTGATTGATCGATCACGCGGAACTGCGCGCTGTTCACGGAGGCGAGTTGATCGGTCGAGAGCGGCTTGCCAGCGAGGTCGGTCAAACCTTTGCGCAGAGCGAAGTCGTAGCTCGCGTTGAACTTCGGAGCTTCGCTGAGTTTGAACTGACCACTGCGCGTGCTGACCCACTGGAACTCGCCTTTGAGCGCGGGCGTCATGGTGAGCGGTGAATCAGGTTCCGCACTGCCGACGCGTGCCTTGTCGATCATCGGCGTCGGGAAGACGACCTCGATGGTGCTGGCTGGAGAAAGCTCCGGCGGGTTCATGGAGAACTCGGCTTCGAGGGCCGGTTCCGGCTTGGGTTGAGGCGAAGATTTCTTCGTCGGTGCCGCAGTGATGGAGACGAGCGGCAGGAGTGTCGCGAGGCAAAGGGCTGACGTGAGCCCGGAGCGTGAGAGCAGTTTCATGGGGTGCGGAGATTCGCTCCCGAGAATAGCACGCCGCTGAAAACGCGAGAGTGAAGAAAAAGAAAAAAGAACGGTTGGACGCGAGCCGCGCCTCAAGGGGGAAAGTGACTGTGTTTTCGCCGCCCCTTGAGGCGACGCCCAAAATCAAGGTGTCTGCCCAGCCATGCGCAGGTTTGGCCTGCATGACTCCGTCCCTCCTGCGCCTGTTTGTGCATGGCTTGGGAAGCCGTCCACGCTCCAGCGCAAATTCGGTGCAGCCATGCGCAAGGAACGCTGAACACTGTTTCCGTTGATTTGATGCAGCCCAACCACTGCCCCCAACCCAACCATGAAATTGATCCTCACCTCCCTCGCCACGATCACCGTCGTCATGTCGCTGCTCGTGAATGCCGCCCTCGCCGCCGATCCGGCGGCTGTGGCGACTGAAGCCGCCACGAACACGGTTTGCCCCGTCACCGGCAAGCCCGTCGATCCCGCCATCACGGCGGAGTATGAAGGAAGAAAATGGTCCTTTGCCAAGGAAGCCTGCAAAACCAAATGGCTGAAGGCCCGCGAAGACAGCCTGTATCAGAAGCTCGGCGGCAAACCCGCCATGGAAGCAGCGGTGGATGCCTTTTATGTCAAAGTGCTGGCTGATGACCGCGTGAAGCATTTCTTTGACGATGTGAGCATGGACAAGCAACGCCGGAAGCAGAAGGAATTCCTCTCCGCAGCTTTTGGTGGTCCCCTGCCCTGGACCGGCAAGGACATGCGCAAGGCACACGAAGGCATGGGCCTCACCGAAGTTCACTTCAACGCCATTGCCGAGAACCTCGTGAACACGCTGAAGGATCTCAAAATCAGCCAGGAACTGATCGATCAAGTCGTCGCCGTGGCCCTCACCACCAAGGATGACGTGCTCGGCAGACCGAAGAAGGCAGAGTAATTTGAGTCATCGTCCGGCCATCGACGAGTCGGGCAAACCAAAGGCGTTCTCGATGAGATTCACCTTCGGCTCCTCGCCGTCGATGAGCAGGACTTCGGCAATGTCGAAGCGGATGGTGATGCGCGGATTCCCGAGCAGGCGGAGCCAGTCGAGCGCGCCGCGTTGGATGAGGAGCTGTTTTTCCAGATTCACTGCATCCGCCGGACGACCAAAGGCGGCGCTGGTGCGAGTTTTGACTTCCACAAAGGTCAGCGTCCGTCCATGGCGGGCCACGATGTCCACCTCACCGCGATGGATGCCGATGTAATTTCGGAAAAGCACCCGCCTGCCATTTTGGTGGAGATACTTCGCCGCGAGATGCTCGCCGAGCTGGCCGATCTCGGGACGCGTCATCCTCACTCCGAGCAGGCGCAGTGACAGACGTCGTTTCAAGGGAATGAAGCGCAGCAGAGAGCTGCGCAAACGCGGATGATGACGGAGACGATCCCAGAGACTCCGAGGTGACTCGGCCTGTTGAGGCTCTGTTTCCTCCGTGTTCATGGTTCACACCCGCAGACGAGACACCGCGACCTCTCCGCCAAAGCACACCGCCACATCCGAACCAGGATCACGACCACGGTCCGCATAGCGGGCATTGTAATGATGATGCCCGTCGTCCTTCATGGCAAAGCTCACCGGCAATGGAGAACGTGCGGGCACGCAATCTCGCAGAGGAGGAAGGGCGATCTCGCCGGGCGGATGATGGGGGAAGTTCACGCACCAGAACTCGCCATCGGCGAGAGACTTCACTCGAAGCGTGTGGAAGACATCGTGTGTCCACTTCGCTGAGCGGTCCCAGTCCACTTCGAGCTCACGAATGAGGTAGTGGGAGAAGGCGGCTGACTTCACTTCATGGTAGGCCGCTTCACGCGCACCGGCGCAGGTGCCGGAGACGTGGATGTCCTGCCCGAGATTGCCGCCGGCATTGATGCCGGAGAGCACCCAGTCGGGTTTTAAATCATAGGCGAAGAGCCCGAGCCGCACGCAGTCGGCAGGCGTGCCATCGACGGCCCAGCGATTCTCACCGCGCGACTCGACACGCAACGGCGAATGAGTGGTGAGGCGATGCCCGCACATGCTTTGCTCACGCATCGGAGCCACGACGCTGACACGCGCGCCGGGGATCATGAGCATGGCCTTTTCCAAAGCGGCCAGGCCTGGCGCGTCGATGCCGTCGTCGTTCGTGAGGAGGAAATGCACGCGGGGTTACTTCTTGAAGAAGCCACGTTGTTTGTCGCTGATGGGCAGTCCGGCTTTTTCCATGACCTTCAGCATGTCTTCCCAGCACTCGCGTTTGGCGCGCAGGCCGTTGCCGGGCTGTTTCTCTTCGCGCAAAATATAGCTCGGGTGATAGGTGACCATGGTCTGGATGCCCTGCACGTCGTAGAACCTTCCGCGCAGCCGCATCACGCCTTCGCCGATGCCGAGTCCTTTGCAGGCCACGGCTCCTAGCGCCACGATGACCTTGGGCTTGATGATGGAGATCTCGGTCAGCACATAGGGCAGGCAGGAGGCCATCTCGGCGTCATTCGGCGCACGATTCGAGGTTCCTTGATTGCCCTCCACCATGGGGCGGAATTTGCAGATGTTGCTGATATAAACATCGCTGCGCTCCAGGCCCATCGCTTTCAAGATGCCCGTCAGCTTCTGCCCGGCTGGACCGACGAAGGGCTCGCGCTGCCGCTCCTCTTCAAATCCAGGTGCCTCGCCGATGAGCATGATCTCCGCCTCGGGATTCCCCACCGCGAAGACCATCGTCTCACGCAGGGTGCCGAGCGCGCGAGCTTCGGGCGAAGTCTCCGCGATGGCGGCCAGTGCGGCGAGCTTCTCCGCCTTCGTCGCGCCGTTCACTTCGATCAGCTTGGGTGCTGTCTTCAATGGCGAAGGCCGTGCCACAGGTACTCGTTCAGGAGCAGCAGGCCTTTCCGCCACGGTCGGCGCAGGGGCTGGACGACTCGGCTGCGGACGCACGACCTTCGGCTGACGCACATCGCGCATCCGATCCAGCGTGCCGGGGCGCAGCGCGGCATGAGTCTGCCCCGCGAGCTGACGTTGCTCGAGGTAGTGCTTCAACATTCCGGCGGCTGGCTGAGACATGGCATTCATGTCTGGCGAGCGTCCTCAGGGACTCAAGCGGGAGATGGGGAAACTAAACCTCGCCGTCCGGCTTCGCACCATCGGTCTCCGAGGTCTCTGGCAGCACGACACGGCGGATGCTGACCTTGTCAATGCGCTGGCGGTCCATATCAACCACCTCGATTTGGAACTCGCCCATCATGAAGGACTCGCCCTCACGCGGCAGGCGCTCCAGATGCTGGACGATCAATCCCGCGAGTGTCTGGAAGCTCTCCTCCTCAGCATCGACCACAGCCTCCAGCCCTGGAATCACGGCCATGACGGGATCGATCTCCATCATGCCATCGACGATCCAGGTATCGGGTGCCGTCTGACGGATCTGAGCATCCCCAGGCTTGACCAAATGCCCGCCAAGATCGCCCACCACTTCCTCGACAAGGTCTTCAATGGTCACGAGACCACGCACGATACCAAATTCATCCGTCACCACCGCGGCATAGAGCGGGGCTTTGCGCAGTTCCTCCAGCAGCGTCAGCGCGGGCTGATTGTCGGAGACAAAGAGCGGCTCGTGCATGAGTTCGCTGACCTTCGGGTCCTTCCCGTGAGCGGTGGCCATGTAGAGATCTCGCAGGGAGACGAGACCGACGACGTGATCGCGGGAGGCGTCATACACGGGAAAGATGATCTGGCGCGTGTCGTCCATTTTGCCTGCCACACTGGTGGCGGTGTCGTCCAGATGGACAAAGACCACTCGGGGCTTCGGGCGCATGATTTCCTCCGCACGAAGTTCCCGCAGATCGAAGACGCCTTCGACCATCTCGCTTTCCTCGTGGCGCACGCTGCCCATCACGAGGCCTTCGCGCACGAGCACCTTCACCTCGGCACGCGTCGGGCCGCTCTGGATCTCCGCTTTGCCAAAGAAGCTCATCAGCGCACGCGTGCTGAACTCCAGCACCCACACCAGCGGACTGCCTACCCTGGAAAGCCAGTTCATCGGTGCCGCCATCCAGCAGGCGATGCCCTCGGCGTTGCGCAGCGCGAGGCTTTTCGGCACCAGCTCACCGATGATCAGAGACAGGTAGGTGATGAAAGCCACCACCAGACCAAAGGCGATGTCCTCCGCATACTCCGCCAGCACGGGCACCGACCGCAACCAGGGCTCGACGTAACCCGAGAGGCTGGCTCCACCAAAAGCCCCCGCCAGCACGCCCACCAGCGTGATACCGATCTGCACCGTGCTGAGAAAGCGCTCGGGATTCTGCGCCAGCTTCAGCGCCAGCAGCGCCCCCTGGCTGCCCTTCTCTCCCAGTTCCTGAAGCCGTCCCTTCTTGGCCGAGACAATGGCGATCTCCGCCATCGCAAAGAGGCCGTTGAAGAAGAGAAGCAGGAGAATCAGCGCGAGTTCTGTCATGAAGGTGTCCGTTAGCAGAGATTGGGCTGAACGGCAATGTTTGAGGCAGCCTTCAAAAGGCCTCGCAGGCTTCGATGCATGGGATTTCAGTAACTTTGCCCACCTCCTGATCGTTCCACCACGCCCATGCTCCGCACCAGTCTTCTGCTTCTTTTCACCACCGCGCTTCTGCGCGCGGAGACCTGCGCCTGCACGATCCCGGTTTTCCGCTACGCGCTGGATCGCTGGGAAACGGATCGCTTCCAGCTCGTCGTGCCCGCCAGCACTTCGCAGAATACCGAGCTGACCGACCTCCTCCGACCACTGCGGGCGAATGGCAAAGCGAACCTCGACATCACCACGGCGAAGGATTCCGCAGTGGCCACTGCCGAGCTTCTTGACTCCAAGACGGGCACAAAGAGTCTTTGGAAAGGGGGTTTGAACAAGGCCGCGCTCGATGCCGTGCTCGACTCGCCAGGGAGAAAGCAGATCACCGAGCGCATCCTCGCCGGTGAGAGCATCGTCTGGGTCATCGTCGATGATGGCAAACCGGAGTCGCAGCCCGAGATCGAACGCATCGAGAAGCGGCT
Organism: Prosthecobacter sp.; assembly: GCF_044378005.1. GTDB lineage: Bacteria > Verrucomicrobiota > Verrucomicrobiia > Verrucomicrobiales > Verrucomicrobiaceae > Prosthecobacter. Next base: position 99,428 of record NZ_JBILYB010000001.1, on the reverse strand, counting down.
CAAGTTCCTGGAGCAGGTCGCCTCACTGCCGATCCAAGACCCGAACGACCCCGACAGCCAGCTCGGCCCCGGACCGGCTCTGCTGCTGAAGTTCACCACGCTGCGTCTGCGCGCCGATGATCCGGCGGAAAAGATCCTCACCACCATGCTCGCCGGACCGGAGGGCAAGATTGATGCCGCCAAAGCTTTCGCCGCACCCGTGTTTGGCCGTGGGCGAGTGCTCGGAGCCTGGAATCTCGATCAGCTCGACGATGCCTCACTCGAAGAAGCCTGCATGTTCCTCGTCGGGCGCTGCTCCTGCCGCATGAAGAATGAAAACCCCGGCTGGGACATCCTGCTCAATGTCGATTGGCCGAAGGCGCTGGAGGAAGCCAAAGCGAAAAAGCCTGCCGTGGAAGTCGCGCAGGCCGTGCAGATGAAGCAGCCGGAAACGGTGGTCACTGAGTCGAAAGATGCGTCACCGCCGACAGATCAGGCATCGCCACGCGATTCTATCCCCCAGAGTTCCATCCTGCTCACGAGCGCTTCCTTGCTGCTCGCCGGATTGGCCGCCCTGCTGTATCGAAACAAACGCTAATTCCCCATGCGCAAAGTCCTCGCCATTCTCCTCCTCGCCGCAGCCATCGGTCTCGGCTTTTACGCCCTGCGTCCTGTGAGCACCGGCAACAGCTCCAGCCTCACGGTGTATTGCGCGGCTGGATTGAAGAAGCCCATCGAAGCCATCGCCGCGCAGTATCGTGAGGAGTTCGGCACGCAGATCGAGCTGCAATTCGGCGGCACGGGCACGCTTCTCAGCCAGCTCCGCATCGCCAACAAAGGCGACCTCTTCATCGCTGCCGATGAAGGCTCCCTCGTGGATGCCAGGAAGCTTGATGTCATCCGCGAAGTGCTGCCTTTGGCCGTGCAGCATCCCGTCATCGCCGTGGCGAAAGGCAATCCGAAAGGCATCGCCACACTTGCTGATCTGGAGAAGCCAGACGTGAAGCTCGCTCTGCCAAACCCCGAGGCCGCGAGCGCAGGCAAGATCGCCAAAAAGATCCTCGGCGCGACATGGGATACTCTTGCCAAAAAGGCCGCTGTGATGAAGCCCACCGTCACCGAGATCGCCGCCGATGTGAAGCTGGGTGCCAGCGATGCCGCTCTCGTCTGGGACAGCACCGTGCCGCAGTTCGAAGGACTCGAAGCCATCAAGCTCCCCGAGCTCTCCAGCCATGCCGAGAAGGCCAGCGCGGCGATCTTGAAGTCCGCCAAGTCCTCTGCCGATGCCTTGAAGTTCGCACGTTACCTCTCTGCTCCTGAGAAAGGCGGCGCACTCTTCACCAAGCATGGCTTTCAGGCTGCCGGTGGTGACAAGTGGGCGGTGAAGCCCGAGGTGATCCTTTACAGCGGCGGCGTGAATCGCCCGGCCATCCAGGATCTTGTGCAGGAGTTCGCCAACCGCGAAGGCATCAGTGTGACGACCGTTTTCAACGGCTGCGGCATCCTTTGCGCCGCGATGAAGACAATGAAGGACACGACGAACCCGAAGTTTCCCGATGTCTATTACGCCTGCGATGTCTGCTTTGTCCCGCCTGTGGCCGAGCACTTCCCCGAGGCCGTGCTGCTCACGGAGGCGGAGATCGTCATCGCCGTGCCAAAGGGCAATCCCAAGAACATCAAGACCCTCGCCGACCTCGCCCAGAACGGACTGCGCGTCGGCCTTTGCAATGCGGAGCAGTCCACTCTCGGCTTCATGAGCGCTGGCATCCTGCGCAGCATGAATCTCTTCGACAGCGTGATGAAAAACGCCTCCAGCCAGGTGCCGACGGGTGACTTCCTCGTCAACCAACTGCGCACGGGCTCCCTCGATGCCGCCGTGGTGTATCGCACGAACATCCAGTCTCAGCCCGATCACTTCGACGCCATCCCGCTGCCTGCCGACAAGGCCAAAGCCATCCAGCCCTTCGCCGTGCGCAAAGACTCGCCTTACAGCGCCATCGGCCACCGCATGCTCGACTACTTGAAGGCGAACAAAGGCAGCTTCGAGAAAGCAGGCTTCGTTTGGAGAGGCGATACCGCCCCCGTGAAGAGCGGAGAGCTTGAGATTCCTGATTACCTCAAGCAGAAGTGAGCCGATGATTCGTCTCGCCCCCCCTGCCCTGCTCCTGCTCAGTGCCTGCACGCCGCCGCCTGCTGCGGAAGTGCGCACCGAGCCGCCCGCGATCAAGCTGCCTGACTCCGTGCAGCAGCTCACCGCCGATCAGGCCGCCGCTTTGATCCAAAGCACGCCCGATCTCGTCATCCTCGACCTGCGTGAAGACTGGGAGATCGAAAAGGAAGGCCGCATCGCTGGGTCCGTGTGGGCGGACTATCTCAATGATCAGCGCTTCACCGAAGCCACGTCCAAGCTCGATCCCACGAAACCCTGCCTGCTCTACTGCGCTATCGGTGGTCGCGCAAAGCTGGCGGCGGAGAAGCTTGCGGGCAAAGGCTTCACTCGCCTTTCGCTTTTGACCGGAGGATGGGAACAATGGCTCCGCGCGGGGAAACCCGTTCAGAAGTGACCAGTCCGGGCACCTTGCCGTAGCCATAAAGTTTCGCCTTCGAGGTCGCCTTGGGCAGAACGAAATCGAAGACACTAACACCGGTGCGTTTCTGCCCCTCGTAGCTGCGGCCATCACTGGCACCGAAGACCACACCTTTGTCCGTGGCTTTGTTTTTACCGAGATACAGCATCACGTGGGTAATCGGCGTCTTCCGCTTCGTGGATTCATAAGTGCCGGACCAGAAGACGAGATCCCCCGGCTTGAGCTCAGCGAACTCCTCATGCTTCAATGTGTCCGCCTTCTCGATTCGGTTCAGTTTGGATTTCTCCAAGATCCACTCGCCCATCTCATCTGACTGTCGCGGCGTGTCCTTCAGTCCAGCCTCGGTCAGCAGATGATAGATCGTTCCTGAGCAATCCATGCCACCACGTTTGGGCTCATGAGAGGCGAAGACATAGGTCAGATCCATTTTCGTCAGCGCCAGCGCCGCACGGATCAGCTTCTGCACGGCCTCGGGTTGCTCATCAAAATCGGCCAACTCCGCCTCCGATATCGTACTCACTGCAGCCGGCTTTCTGACCTCCTCTTCCGCCCACGCAAGAGCGGGCAGATGGAACAGCAAACCAAGGATAAGTATTTTCATGAGGCATTACTGACACAAATGTGACCATTTCACATCCATCATTCGGCTTTGCGGCGCTCAGCACAAGATTGGCATTCACGGCGCGTAGGTTTGCCATCATGAACAAGTCACCCCTTGCACTCATCGCCGCCTGCCTCGTTGCCACGCCAGCATTGGCTGCTGAAGCAGCACGCCCGCTGAACTTCGCCAACGACATCGTGCCCATCCTCACCAAGGGCGGATGCAATGGCGGCGGCTGCCATGGCAAGGCCAGTGGTCAAAATGGCTTCAAGCTCTCCCTGCTCGGCTTTGAACCGCAGGAGGACTACGAGCACATCGTCAAAGAAGCCCGTGGTCGCCGCATCTTCCCTGGCGCGCCGGAGCAAAGTCTGCTTTTGACCAAGGGCACCGCTCAACTCCCCCACGGCGGCGGCAAGAAGCTCGATCCGAAGTCGGAGGATTATGCGGACCTCGTGCGCTGGATTCGTGAAGGCATGCCGTATGGCAAAGACACCGATCCAAAGATGGCGAGCATCAGCGTCGAGCCCTCCAAGCTCACGATGCCCCTCAAAGGCAGCACCAAGCTCAAAGTCACCGCCCATTACAGCGACGGCTCCACGCGTGATGTCTCGAAGCGTGCGCTTTACGAAGCCAACGAGAAGGCCATGGCCGAAACCAGCGAGACGGGAGAAGTGAAGCTCTTCGACCTGCCCGGTGATGTCGCCGTGATGATTCGCTATCAGGGCAAAGTCACCACCTTCCGCGCGACCGTGCCGCTTGGTGCTCCGGTCGATAAACTGCCGCCCGTCTCGAACTACATCGACGACCTCGTCTTCGCCAAACTGAAGACCATCGGCATGCCGCCCTCCGAGATCTGCGATGACGGCACCTTCATCCGCCGCATCACGCTCGACATCACGGGCCGCCTGCCCACCGCCGAGGAAATGAAGGACTTCATGGCATCGAAAGATCCCCAGAAGCGCGCCCAGCTCACGGATCGCCTGCTCGACAGCCCCGAGTATGCCGAATACTTCGCCAACAAATGGAGCGCCCTTCTCCGCAACCAGCGCACCCAGCCCACCTTCGCTCGCGGCAGCTATCTCTTCTGGTCCTGGATTCGCGACAGCTTCGCCGACAACAAACCTTTCGATCAATTCGCCCGCGAGGTCGTCGCTGCTTCCGGCAGCCTCGATCAGCATCCGCCCGTCGCTTGGTATCGTCAGGTGAAGGAGCCGAAGCAGCAGATGGAAGACGTTGCCCAGCTCTTCCTCGGCACCCGCATGCAGTGCGCCCAGTGTCATCACCATCCCTTCGAAAAATGGAGCCAGCAGGACTACTACGGCTTCGCCGCCTTCTTTGCCAATGTAAGCCGCAAGACCGCCACGGCGAAGGATGAAGAGATCATCTTTAACAAACGCGGTGCCGCCCAGATGACGAACATCCGCACGAAGCAGCCCGTCATGCCCACCAGCCTCGGCAGTGAAGCCGCAAAGCTCCGCCCCGAGCAGGACCCGCGTCTCGAACTCGCCAACTGGATGAGCAAAAAGGAGAACCCCTTCTTCGCCCACACGCTCGTGAATCGTTACTGGAAACACTTTTTCAATCGTGGGCTGGTGGAGCCTGAAGACGACATGCGCGAGACGAACCCGCCCGTGAATCCCGAGCTGCTCAGCGCCATGGCGGCCGAGTTTGTGAAGAGCGGCTACGATCTGAAAGCCCTCGTGCGCAGCATCGCCAGATCCACCACCTATCAGCTCAGCGCCGTGCCTAATGCACACAACGCCAAGGACCGCCAAAACTTCAGCCGCTATTATCCAAAGCGTCTCAACGCCGAAGTCCTCTACGACTCCGTGAATCGTTTGCTCGATGTCGAGAGTGCCTTCGCCGGACAAGCTCCCGGCACACGCGCCGTCGCCCTGCCGGACAACAGCTACAACCAGAGCAATTACTTCCTCACCGTCTTCGGCCGCCCCGACTCCTCATCCGCCTGCGAATGCGAACGCACCCAGGAAGCCAGCCTCGCCCAAAGTCTGCATTTGCTGAACGCCGCCGACATCCAGAACCAGCTCACCCGCGCTAATGGCCGTGCTGATCGCATGGCCAAAGATGCTCGCCCCGAAGATGATAAGATCACCGACGTCTATCACATCGCCCTCAGCCGTGACCCGAATGCCACCGAGATGAAACTCGCGCAGGATCACGTCGCCAAAAAGACCGCAGGCAAGAAGGACCAAGAAGCCTTTAACGCGAAGAAGGAAGCCTTCGAAGACATCCTCTGGGCACTGCTGAACACGAAGGAATTCCTCTTCAATCATTGAGTCGTTTCTCAAGCCAGGCGCCAAGCCTCCCAGTTTAGAATCCCCGCCGACTATGTCCTCTTCCGCGCCATTGCGCCTTTGCGTGAGCTTTCTCTGCGTTGCTGGAGCTTCGCTAGCCCAGATCACCGCGCCATCACCCACCATTACCGCTGTCTCACCTCTCGGTGGCAAACCGGGCACCACGGTGGAGCTCACTTTCAAAGGCGTAGAACTCGATGGAGCAAAATCCATCCTGCTCACGAGCCTGCGTGATGGCAAATCACGCAGCTATCCCGTCGAGCAAGTGCCCGCCAAGAAAGGCGTGCTCGCGGTGAAACTGCCAGCGGATGCCCCGACGGACATCTACGACATCCGGCTCATGGCCCGCTACGGCATCACGAACCCGCGCGTGTTTCAAATCAGCGCCGCAGATGTCGTCGAGTCTCCGGGCACCAATTCCAAGTCAGACACTGCCTTGAAGGTGACGACCGACTCAGCCATCCAGGGTATCTTTAAGGCCGCTGTGCCGCATTGGTTCAGCTTCGAAGGCAAGAAAGACCAGCGTGTGCTCGGAGCCTTCATCGGAAGCGGCTTCGATGTCCGCACCTCTCTCGTCGGCAGTGTTTTTGATAACGGCGGTCGCGAACTCGCCCGCCTGCGCGATGGCATCCTCGATGTCAAACTCCCCGCCGATGGTGCCTACAAACTCAAGATCAACGACCTCATGTTCGGCGTCAGCGATGACTATGTCTACCGTCTCTCGATGACGACTGGGGCCGTCATTTGGGCCGCAGGCAAAGAAGCCGTTTATGGCTGGAACCTGCCGGGCGGCCAAGTCGTGAACGGACTGCGTGTGAATCGCGGTCAGCCTCTGGAGCATCTCAAAGCCGATGCAGCCACCATCGCCAAACTTATCGCCTCTAGTCCGACACAAGCCCTGCGCCTGCCTGATGAATCCGAAGCCCCCAGCGTGACGGCTGACAAGCCCACACCTCTCTTCGTCGGCCAGACCTTTGGCGGATGGTTCCCGGCGAATGGCGCAGCGCGTCAACTCGATCTCGCTTTCAAAAATGGCGACCGCTTCATCATCGAACTAGCCTCCCAGCAGCTCGGTTACTCCACCGATCCATCCTTGCTCATCGAGACCGTGAAAGGTGAAGCTATCACCCTTCAGGCAGACCTCGGTGATCCGCCAGCCACCGTGCCTGCGCCAAGCGTTCGTATCACGCAGCTTGATCCAGTTTATGGGTATGAAGCGAAGGTCGATGGCGTCTTCCGCGTATCCGTCAGCGATCCCTCAAACGCAGCCAATGGCCGTCGTCATCCTTATCAATTACGCATCCGCAAGGCTAACGAGGGCACGACGGAAGGAGCCATCGCCATCCACGCCAAGCTACCTCCAGCCGCCGCAGCCGGACCTTTTGAAATTCCCAGCGCCAATGTCTGGCGCAATGGCGTGGCCGCCATGGAAGTCTTCATCCCAAATCGCACAGCGATCAGTGAAGCTGTTGAAATCAAAGTGGCGAATCTCCCCGCAGGCGTGACCAGCCTCGGCGGCATCATCAGCAAAGGCCAGAGCCTCGGCTACATCGGCCTGCGCGCAGGACCGGACGCACCCGCAGGTGCGGCGACACTGTCTGGCATCGCCAGCACCGGGTATCTCACTTGGGCTGCAAAGGATGCGACCCTGCTGTTTACCCGCAACGCTGGCGCTCCAGCCATCGGCGTCGTGCCTGATGCCGCACCCGCTTTGATCGAGCAAGCCACGCCCGGCATCCCCGAAGTCGCCGCCGATGCAAAACTTGATGTGCCATTGAAAGTGACGCGACACGCCGCCTGCACCGAGGTGCTTAAACTCAAACTGCTCGGCCTCACCGATCCCACCAAAGCCCCCGAAGTCACCATCGCAGCCAAAGCAGCGGATGGGAAAGTCACGCTCGACATCAAGACGCTCAAGCTCGCTCCCGGCGATTACGGGTTCATCCTCCAAGGACCAGCCAAGATGTCCTTCCAGCGCAATGCCGATGACATCGCGGCAGCTCAAGCTGAGGCCAAAAAAACCGCCGAAGCTCATGTCGCCGCCAAGAAGTCCGTCGATGAAGCCAACGCCGCCCTCAAAGCACTGAAGCCCGAAGACAAAGCCGGTCAGACCGCACAGCAGGCCAAAATCAAAGACCTCACCGCCGCACTCACCAAGGCAGACAAAGCCAAGGCCGACGCCGATAAAGCCGCGAAGGACATCGCCACCAAGAACGCCGCGAAAGACACCACCTTCCTCGTCCATTCCACCCCGATCCGCTTCCGCGTGAAGGAGACCGCCAAGAAATGAACACGCCCATCTTCCGAGCTTTAGTCATTCTGAATTCGTCATTCGTCATTCTGGCGTCTGCCGCTCCTATTAATTACGAAAAGGAGATTCTGCCCTTCCTGAAGGACAACTGCATCGCCTGCCATAACAAGACGACCACCAAAGCGGGTCTGAACATGGAGACGCCGGATCTCATGATCAAAGGCGGTGAGACTGGCAAAGGCATCGAGGCAGGCGCTGGCGCCAAGAGTCTGATCTTCCAAGCCGCTGCGGGTGACTGGGATTCTGAAATGCCACCCAAGGGCAACAAGGTCGGTGCCGTGCCGCTGGATGAGGCCGAACTGGCGTTGCTGAAACAATGGATCGACGAAGGCGCGCATCATGCCGGGCGTCAGGAGCGTGTGATCTCCTGGGAACCTCTGCCCGCAGGCTTTGCGCCCATCTTTGCCAGCGCCATCTCGGGCGATGGCAAGTTTGCAGCCGCAGCGCGTGGCAATCAGGTGACGATCTACCATGTCCCAACCTCCACAACGGTCACGCGTCTGACCGATGACGCCTTGATCAAATCGGGCCTCTACAAGAATCCCGGCATCGCACATCGCGATCTTATTCCAGCGATTGCCTTTACCAAGGATGGGCAGCGTCTCATCACCGGCAGCTATCGCGAAGCCAAGATCTGGAAGCGTGCTGACAGCACCCCACGTCTGGTTCCAGCACCCAAGGCAGCAGCAGCGGGCAAATTCAAACTCGCTGCGGCAGCCGGAGATGCAGTCTCACTCATCGATCAGGCCACGAGCAAACCGCTGCGTGATTTGAAGCATGGCGGTGCCGTGTCTGCCTTTGTCCTGAGTGCTGATGAGCAGCGCATCGCCACCGCAGGTGCTGACCACAAAGTGAATCTCTGGGAAACCGCCACCGGCAAGATGATGCTGGAGATCACCAGCGACGGCGATGCTGAACGCGCGCTGACTGAGAAGACCGATGCTGTCGCAAAAACAACCGTCGAGCTGGCCTGGCAGAATGAGATGATCAAAAAAGCCGAGAAGGATGTGACCGACCTCGCGGCACGTTTGAAGAAGGCCAACGAACTGGCCGACCTCGCCAAGAAGGCGCTGGAAGAAAAGAAAAAGGACATCAAGCCAAAGGCGGATGCCAAGGTCGCCGCCGAGAAAGCCGCGAAGGAAATCGACGACCAGATCGCCAAGCTGCCCGCAGGCACAAAGCCAGATGATGCGCTCACCAAGAAGCAGACTGAAGCCAAAGCGAAGGCCGAAAAAGCGGCCACCGATTCCATGCTAGCTCAGGAGGCTCTCACACGCGCCGAAGCTGCCATCGTGGACACGGCCAACGAGATCAAGCTCGTCACAGAATCCAGCGCTAAGGCGACAACGACCGTCGCAGCCACCAAAGCGACTGCCGAGGCCGCGAAGAAAGCTCTGGATGCAGCCACGGCGGCGAAAACAGAAGCCACGAAGGCCATCGCCACTGCCCTGCCAGCGCTGAAGGCTCTGGCCTTTTCACCCGCAGGCGATCAGATCGCGGGGCTCGATGCCACCAACCGCGTGCGCGTTTGGTCCACGGCCACCGGTCGCACCATTCAGTCCGCCGTCATTGCCGATGCAGGCACAGCAGAATCCTTGGCTTGGCCGAGTGCAGAAGGTTGTGTCATGACCGGAGACAAGGCCAGCGTGCTGCTGCCTGATGAATCACGAGCCATGTGGAAACTCGAACGCAGCTTCGGCAGCGGCGATGGCAAATCCGCCATCACCGACCGCGTGAACGCACTCGCCTTTTCCCCCGATGGCAAAACGCTCGCCATCGGCAGCGGTGAACCTTCGCGCAGTGGCGACATCACCCTTTGGGACATAGCTTCTGGCAAGATGACCGCGAACTACAGCGAGCGTCATCTCGACAGCGTCCTCACGCTCGACTTCTCCCCCGATGGCAAACACCTCGCTTCCGGCGGCGCGGACAAAGCCGTGCGTATCACCGAACTCAGCAGCGGCAAGATGGTGAAGCTTTTCGAAGGCCACACGCATCATGTGCTCGGCGTCTCCTGGCGCGGCGATGGCCGCATCATCGCCAGCTCCGGCGCGGACAATGTCGTCAAAGTCTGGGATTGGACCACGGGAGACCGCCGCAAGAACGTCGAAGGATGGGACAAGGAAGTCACCTCGCTGCATTACCTCGGCAGCGGCGATGTCGCGGCCACCACCGCAGGCGATGCCAAGGTGCGGCTCATCAACAGCGACGGCGGCGAAGTGAAGAAACTCGACGGAGCCAAAGACTTCATGAACACCCTCGGCAGCACCCACACAGGCAATCTCGTCGTCGCTGGTGGAGAAGACGGCGTGCTGCACATCTGGGATGTCGCCACAGCGAAGATCCTCCGCAGCTTTGCACCCGAGGTGAAGTAAGTCTTCAAACTCAGATCAACTCAGCCATCGGCTGATGGCCGCCATCGATCAAGTATTGCGGGCGACCGCTGAAGTCATTGAGAGTGGCTTTGTTTACGTCGATGCCGAGATGGCGGTAGAGCGTGGCAAAGACTTCGCCAAAGGCCACGGGGCGGTCGATGGCTTCACCGGCGAGCTTGTCAGTGGCACCGATGACTTGTCCGTGATTCATGCCACCACCGGCGAGCATGGCACAGGAAACGCGAGGCCAGTGATCGCGCCCACCTTTGGGATTGATCATCGGCGTGCGACCAAACTCACCCCACACGACGACGGCCACATCTTTGTCCATGCCGCGCTCGTGCAGATCGGTGATGAGGCCGCTGAGGGCACTGTCGAGCAGCGGCAGATCCTCGCGGAGCTGGCCGAAGTTATTTGAATGATAATCCCAGCGGCTGAAACCGAGCGTGACCACACGGGCACCCGCCTCCACCAGACGACGCGCAGCCAGGAAGTGATCCGTCAGACGCGGGCCACCGTCATCACGGTTGCGATTTTCGCCTTTGCCATAGCGCTCCACGATGCGGCGATCTTCGCGGCTCAAATCCAGCGCGTGCAGCAACTTCGGACTCGTGAGCACGCCGAGCGCCTGTTGGTTGAAGACATCCATGCCGCCCATCAGACCCGTGGCATCGAGTTCGTTGCGCATTTGATCAAAGCTCTTCAGCAAACCCGCGCGATCATGCAGACGATCCAGCGAGATGCCATGGAGCGTCATGTCTTCCGTGCCACCGCCACGGTTCGGCTGAAAAGGCGCATGAGCCACGCCGAGATAGCCCGGCTCACCGTTCCGAGCCCAGGGCATGTGACCCATCTTTGGCGAAAGGCCGACAAAGGGCGGCATGGCTGAATTCACGGGACCTTGAATGCGGGAGACGATGGAACCCATCGCCGGCCAACCGCCCGGAGGCTGACGCTTCGCACTGCGACCGGTCAGACATTGAAAAGCATCGTGCCCGCTGTCGCAGTCCGCCATGGAGCGGATGATGGTGCATTTATCCATCATCTTCGCGAGACGAGGCAGATGCTCGCAGATCTGAATGCCGGGGACGTTCGTGGAGATCGGTTTGAATTCGCCGCGCACTTCGGAGGGAGCGTCGGGCTTCATGTCAAACATGTCCTGATGCGGCGGCCCGCCGGGCAGGAAGACCATGATCACCGCGCGATGCTGCGACTTTTTCCCAGTCACTGCTTCTGCACGGAGGAGATCTGGCAGTCCCAGTCCACCCATGGCCAGACCACCGATCTTGAGGAAATCACGGCGCGATTTGCCATCGCAAAAACCGGAGTGGGAGGAGCCTTGGATCGAGAGCATGGCGGTGAGTTCTTATTTCGAATCGAAACCATTACGCATGCCATCCGTTCATTTTTGCCAATCTTCTCTCATGGTTCCTGCCCCCCACCTCACAGACTGAATCGCGAGAGGGGATCTGTATCGTGCCTGCAGCTTGCGGCGTATGACTTCACCACCTAGCCTCACCCACTTATGAAACGACTCCTCATCACGGCCCTCACGCTGTTCTCGCTTCCACTTATGGCGGCCATCATTGAAAAGCCCGTGGATTACAAAGCCGGAAGCCTGGACTGCGAAGGCTGGGTCGCCTTTGATGATACCAACTCGGCGAAGCGGCCCTCCGTGCTGATCGTCCATCAATGGACGGGGGTGAGCGACAATGAAAAGATGCGCGCGAAGATGCTGGCAGAACTCGGCTACAATGTCTTCGTGGCCGATGTGTATGGCAAAGGCATCCGCCCGCAGCCACCGGCCTCCGGTGCGGAAGCGGGCAAGTATAAAAAGGATCGCGCCCTGCTCCGTGAACGTCTGACCGCCGCACTGCAAGTGCTGCTGAAGGACAGCCGCACCGACACTTCACGCGTGGCGTGCATCGGTTATTGCTTCGGCGGCACGGCTGCCATCGAGCTTGGCCGCAGCGGCGCGCCGGTGAAGGGCGTGGTCAGCTTCCACGGTGGGCTCGACAGCCCAACTCCTGCGGATGGGAAGAACATCAAGGGCAAGGTGCTCGCTCTGCACGGTTCAGATGATCCCTTCGTTCCTGCTGCCGACATCGCCGCCTTTGAAAAGGAGATGAAGGACGCCGGAGTGGCCTACCAGCTCGTGTCCTATCCCGGAGCCGTCCACGCCTTCACTCAAAAAGGGGCTGGCAATGACAACTCCAAAGGCGCGGCCTACAACGAAGCTGCGGACAAAGCCTCTTGGGAGGAGATGAAAACCTTCTTTGAGAAACTTTTTGCCAACTGATCCGCTATGAAGAAGCGCCTGCTGCTCGCCTTTGGTCTCATGCTTTTCTCCGCTTCGGCAGAGGAAAAGAAAGCCACACCCGCAGCAGCCGAGCCAGCGGCCACGGACTTCATCCGCTTCGTCGAGACGGATGAGGGCGATTCGCTCCAGACGGCCATCGCGACTTATCTTTCGCCCAGCGGAGTCACCGTCGATCTCATCGGCGCGGTCCACATTGCCGACAAAAAATACTTCGACGCTCTGAACACCCGCTTCAAAAGCTACGAGGTCGTGCTCTACGAACTCGTAGGACGGCCTATCGAAGAGCGCGATCAGCTCAAGGTGGGTGATGGCGATACCAAGCTGCAATGGCTGGGCGCTCTCCAGGAAAAGATGCGCGCCACCCTGAAACTGGAGAGCCAGCTCCATTGCATCGACTACAAGGCGAAGAACTTCGTCCACGCCGATCTCAGCACTGAGGGCTTCTTTGAAAAGCAGGAGGAGAAGAAGGAAACCTTTATCACTCTCTGGATGAAGGCCGCACTCGCTCAGGCGGCGGCGGGAGACTCCGGCAAGGCGAACTCGGACATGGCACTCATCATGACACTGCTGATGAGCAAGGACAGCTCCACGGACCTGAAGCGGCTGATCGGCAGTGAGTTCGATCGTGTGGAGCAGCTCATGGCCGGAGTCGAAGCCGGGAACGGCACCGCCATCATCGGCGAGCGCAACAAGCACGCGCTTGAGGTGATGCAGAAACAGATCGCTGCGGGTAAAAAACGCATCGCCATTTTTTACGGTGCCGCCCACTTCCCCGACATGGAGCAGCGCCTGCTGAAACAAGGCTGGAAGCTGCAAAAGACCGATTGGCTGAAAGCCTGGGACATCGACGCGGAGTGAGGCTATTCCCCGCAGTGCAAACAGATCAGCGACCGCGTGCCGGCGGGCACCACCAGATCACCGCCGCCCATCAATGCGCGCCATTCACAGACCTGGGTGCGGCCATGACCATCGTAGAAAGACAGGCCGCGTGAACTCCAGCGCAGGCTTTGCCAGGACTTCAGCGCCTCGCGTTCGCTGACCACTATGGCAGATGCATCCACTGGCCATGGCTTTTCCCAAAGGGTCACACCGCTGAGCGCATCAACCACGCGCACCTGCTCGCTATCGGCGACCACGAGCGTCGTGCCGTCCATGCCAACCGATGGCAGCGGATGCTTCTCGGGAGAGTTTTCGCGCACCTCATAAGTGACCAGCGCACGCGAGCTGCCATCATGCATCACTTTGACGACACCACGTTCGCTGGCCGCGATGAGACTGCGTCCCGCCGTGCCGACCGGTGTCGCGGCACCGAGATAAAACGGCGAACGTGAACGCGAGCTGATCATGCTCGGGAAACCCAATGCCGAGTAGCGTGCAGAAGCCATGTTCTGGCTGATCAGCCACAGTCCATCCCCTTGAAGCCAGCGCTCCCCTTCCCCACCCCACAGAAGCCATGGACTGCTCTGCGCGCTGCCATACATGCCGGGATAGCCGTAGCTGGGAATCGCGTGAGAGTTTGCCAGAAGAATTGTGGTCGAACTCGCACGACTGCTGAAGGAACGCGCTGCCGTGGCAGCGGAAAGAAAGCTCGCTCCAGGAGTGCTGACGCTGGGTTTTGTAGAAGTGGTGTCATCGAGTTGCAGCGGAAAACTCAGCGGCTGCTCGCTGGTGGCGGCTTTCCAAAGCAAAGCACCATCGCTCACACGAACCACCGCGGTGCCACTGCCCCAGCTCACGGCTCGATCTCCATCACAGCGCATACCGCTCATCAGCCAGACGGGCGAACTCGGATTCGATTTCGCGGCCTCACCCAGAGCAGGGATCAGGCGGGACCAGAGTCGTTTGCCATTCATCTCATCGAGAGCCTCCAGCTGTCCAAGCGCCGCCCTCCACCAGAGCACTCGATTGCCCGACTGGGCCAGCGTGCCCTGCGCTCCGGCGTGCACCACACCGGGCGTGGGGATCTCCCACTCGACCGAGTGATCGGCAATGCGCAAACAAACAATGCCCGTCTCATCGAGCACGGTGAGGTGTTCATCACTCACACACCATTCCATCGGATAACTCACCAGCTCGCCGCCATCGCGTGTCAGTGCCGCAGGCACCGCAGCTCTGACGCGACGCCAATCCCAGAGCTGTTTCCCCGTGCGACGATCCACGGCGTAGAGCCGACCGTGAGTATCCTGCACCAGCATGTGCCGTCCATCAGGCGTGAGACACCAGCGCTGGAGCTCGGCCTTGTTTTGCGGCTGAAAAACCCAGCTCATCTTGCCCGGCTTCGAGTAGTCGCCATACGCCATAGGTGTGATCTTCACTTCGGGCGCAGGAGCCACGGTTTCGAGCATTCGCCGAGCTTCAACGAGAGAAAGGGAAAGCCCGTCGGGGAACATGACCCATTCTTCTTTTCCGCTCAAGGCAGCACGAGCATCGGCCAGAGATGTCTCGTCCCCAGAACGCAGTGCCAACATCCCACGCGCCCAGGCCAGCCAGAGACGACGTTGAGCTTGTTGCTCCGTTTGCTCCAACTCACCGAGGCAAAGCAGCGCTTCATCCACACTACGGTCTGGGTCACCGATCACCTCCCCAACACTTCGCCAGCAACTCGCCGCCAGATGACGACGCAATGTCTCCTGCGCAGCATCGCTCATCTTCCAGGCCACCGCCCGCGCCCGCATCTCCCTCAGTGCAAGACGCAGCTTCGCCTCCTCTCCCAACTCCACGAGCAGGGAGGTCCAGGTGATCCAGTGCGCCTTCTCATCCGGCTGGAGCCGCACCATTCGTTCGGCCATGGCTACCGCCATCGGCATCAGATCCGTCTGCCGTGCATTCACCAGCGCCCGTTGCAGCAGCGACACGTCTTCGCAGCGCTCAGGAGCCACAGCCGTCATCGTCGAGCGCCAGAGATCCAGCCGCTTCGCCTGGTAATACATCAGCGCGAGACGCAGACGCAGATCCCCTGCTCCATCATCCTGACTCTCTGCCAACGCAGCCTCGATCTCCATCTCCAGCGCCTTACGTTTGTCTTCACGTCCATCGAGCACGGAGATCAGTTGTCTCCGAATCTCCACTTTTGCCGACGCTGGCATCTTCGGTTCTGCCAGCGCAGCTCGGAGCAGCTTCTCCGCCTCGTCTTGCAGGCGTGACTGCATCGTTTGTCCGGCCAGCGCGCCGAGTTTCTTCAAACGCTCCGCCTCCCAGGTCTCGCCCTCCTTCGGCCAGAGTCGCTGGCGCTCTTCCTGGATGAAAGCCTCCGTCTTTTCCAGCTCAGTGGCTCTTTCCCAAGCCACGGCGAGCCAGGCCGCATAGCGCGCCTCGGTGTCACACAAAGTGCGACATTCGCTAAGTCGCCTTTCAGACGCCTCTGACGCTCCGGCCAGCGACTCCACACGAGCGAGCAGCAGCCGCGCGTCGAACTCACCCGGCTTCCGCTGAATCCAGACTTCCAGCATCCGGCGTGCCTGCGGCCACATCTTCCGGGTGATCAAAAACTGCGCGATCTCCATCCGCACTTCAGCCGTCACACCATCGCTCATTTCCAGAGCGAAGAGCTTCTCCATCTCCTCCGGGCGTTTCATCAGCAGATGAATCTCCGCCAGCTCCTTCCGCACTTCCCAGCGTTGGGGTTCAGCGGTCAAAGCCACCTCCAGCACACGGGCGGCCTCGCCGAAGAGGTTTTGCAGGCGCAGCCAGCGGGCGGTCTGGAGCAGAGTCGTCACGCGCTCTGCGGGATCTTTTTTCACCAGCAGCACCTCCAGCGCCGCGAGTCCAGCCTCTAGGCGCCCAAGCTGAAGCAGACGCCGTGCGAGTTGCAGCCGCAAATCCTCCCGTTCCGGCTGCACTCTCACTCGATCCTGGAGAAAGCGGAGCAAGTCCTCATCTCGCCGCATCGACTCGAAGAGCTGGATCACACGAGCCTCGATCAACCGGGCCGCAGGCAGCGAAGTCAGAGCTTCCTGCCACACTTGCAACGCTTCATCACGCCGACCCGCCAAGATTAGAAGCTCCCCATAACTCAACGCCGCCGACTCATTTGCCGGGGACGCCTTCCAAGCACTCGCCGCCGTGGCCAGAGATGCCTCGCGCTCCTTTTCATCCGCCGTCTGCCAGTGCAGGCGCAGCGCTTCCTCACGCCGCCAGTGGTCTGGAGCCAGCAGGGCGAGCAAAGCGCGGGCATGTCGCGCAGCTTCGGACTTTTGCTCCGCTGCCCAGGCCACTCGTGACTGTAAAAAGAGCGCTTCCACAGCCTCATCTCCCTGGAGCGCGGAGAAATCCCCGCCCTTCAGCACCACCGCAGCACTCTTTTTCAAACCTGCCTCCAGGCAGCGGCGGGCCCAGTGGAGACGCTGCGCGGGATTAAAAACCGCCTCCTGAGTCAGCGCCGAGAGCCGCGCCGACACCAGATCTTCACGACCCGACTGCGCCGCAGTCTTGATCAGTTCCTCCAGCCATTGCGCCCGTCGCGCGGGCACGGCCGTCTCCAGCTTCACCGCCTCATCCAGACTCTCTAGGGCACGGGGATCGAAGCGCAGCTCCAGCCATTCCGCCTTCGCCCGCCGCAGCAGGGCATTTTGCGGATGCCGGGACATTGCCTCGTGGAGAAAGGGCTCTGCCCGCGTGTCCTTCAGAGCCATGTAGAGCCGCGCCAGCACCACGGCAGCGTTTTCATCCTGGGGGAACTGCGCCCGGTGCTCCGTGTAAAGCGTCACCAGATCCCCCGCCCGGCCCTCCTTTTGATACAGCTCCACCAGCGACCGCAGGGGAGCCTCCGCCCCCGGATCGAAGTGCAGCGCCGTCCGCCAGGCCAGGGAGGTCTTTTCAAAACCCGACTCCGTCTGCGCAGGCAGCCGGGAGACCAGCAGCATGCAAAAGAAGAGGAATCTGGGGGAGAAAGGCAGCACAGTGGAAGGGTGGGTGTATGACAGCAAAGGCCGGGCATCCCGTCGAGCATGTTTGCGAGGGGATTCGGGGCATTTTCACCGCTTCTCAATCTTGTGAAAAACACCTTGCCAATCTAGGGATCGCCGCCACCTTCGCCGCCCCTATGTCCAAAAATCCTGGTATAGCCAAAACAAGAAAAGCCGTCTCCAAACGTTTCAAAGTTACTGCGACGGGTAAGGTGCTGCGCCGAAAACAAGGCAAGCGTCATATCCTCCAGAACAAGAACCGGAAACGGAAACGCAACCTTGGCAAAGTCGCCCTCGTGGCAGAAGTGGATAAGAAAGCCGTCCTCGCGAACATGCCGTTCTCGCACAGATAGGCCCTTAACCACAGGCCTCCCCAATGGAGGCCACGATGTTCCGGACTGGTCGAGCACCCGCGAGACCTCAGTTCAGATGAGTCCGGTCATCGAATCCATCAACAGTCTGATCACTGACAAAGAAAATGCCCAGAGCAACTAACGCCCCAGCCAGTCGTAAACGCAGGAAGCGCACCATCGCGAAAGCGAAGGGCTTCCAAGGTTTCCGCAAAACTCACTTCCGTTACGCCAAGGACGCTGTCCGCAAGGCGATGACGTATAACTATCGTGACCGCAAGGTCCGTAAGCGCAACTTCCGCAATCTGTGGGTGCAGCGCATCAATGCCGCCGCACGTCCCCTCGGCATCACCTACAGCCGTCTCATCGAAGGTCTGAACGCCGCCAGCATCACGATCGACCGCAAGGTCCTCGCCGATCTCGCCGTGCGCGACGAAGCAGCCTTTGCTGCCATCGCCAATCAGGCCAAGGCCGCCCTCGAAAAGAAGGTCGCCGCTCTTGCCGCCGCTTAATCCGCTGCGACAACTACTCCTCAACCACAGCCGGAACCGCAAGGTTCCGGCTGTTTTGTTTGGAGGTGACTGCCGCCGGAACGCGACCAGAAAAAAGCCTCCAAGCTCGCGAGGAACCTGGAGGCAGAGTGAAAGCAAAAACAGCTTATTTGGCCTTGGCGAAGAGGTCGGCGACAGCGGACCAGTTCACCACGTTCCACCAAGCGGCGATGTAATCAGGGCGCTTGTTCTGATACTTCAGATAGTAGGCGTGCTCCCAGACATCGCAGCCGAGGATCGGCGTGCCGCTGGCGTCCATGAGAGGATTGTCCTGGTTCGGCGTGGAGGTGACGGCAAGCTTGCCATCTTTCACGACCAGCCAGGCCCAGCCGGAGCCGAAACGAGTGGCACCTGCTTTGGCAAAAGCTTCTTTGAAGGCGTCGAAGGAACCGAAGGCGGCAGTGATGGCTTCGCCGAGTTCACCGGTCGGAGCGCCACCGGCGTTCGGGCCCATGATGTTCCAGAAGAGGCTGTGATTGAAGTGACCACCGCCATTATTGCGAACCGCGGCGCGGATGCCTTCCGGCACGGTGCCAATGTTCTTGCAGAGGTCCTCGATGGACAGCGCTTCCAGCTCGGCATTGCCGACGATGGCGTTGTTCAGATTGGTGATGTAGGCGTTGTGATGGCGGCCATGATGGATCTCCATCGTGGTGGCGTCGATATGCGGCTCGAGAGCTGCTTTGTCGTAGGGGAGGGCTGGAAGGGTGTGGGCCATAATGGTTTTGGTGGTATTCGGGACGGTTAAGTAGCGGAGATACGCGGGGCGGCAAGCGGCGGAACCGTTGTTTTTCATTCGGCATCGAAATGCGAACCCGCCCCATCAAGATGTGGAAAGGCGGATGGCGTCGCCGAACTCCATGGGGGCGCTCCAAGCTAGGCATCTACACGACTTCGAAGCGATGCATCTCGACGGCGTTTTTGCCCGCTTTGAGGATGGGGCGCGGCTCGGGCTGGGCGTAGCCGTTGAGATCCACGGCTCGGGCGCGGAACTCGTAGGTGCCTGGCTTCAAGTTCTTCAGCGCTGCGGACCAGGAGATCATGCTGTAGCGCAGTGGCCAAGTCTTAGGCTGTCCCGTCCGGGGATCAAAGCCGAGCACCTGCTTTGAGGAGATGCCTGCGGGCAAGATGTGGCTCCAGTCCTGCGGGGCGGCTTCAAGTTCGCAGGGGGTCCACTTCGCAGCGCGGTAGGTTTCATCGTCCTGGGTGATGGCTTTGGCTCCAGGTTCGACACGGTGCAGCCAGTACTCCACGCGCTCGACACCTGAGAGGCCGGAGATGACCTGCCCGGTGATAAAGAGGGGGCGGGCGGCAGGGCATTTGTCGGCAGCTTTGTCGATGTAAGCCGCCGTCTTCAGGGGCGAGTCAGGATCGTTGTTTTGGTTGGCGTAGGTGTCGTTGGATTTGAAATCGTTGGTGAGGGAGATGCGCTGGAGCCATTTGATGGACTTGAAGCCATGCGCCCAAGGCACGACGAGCCGCACGGGACCGCCGCGCTCCAGGGAGAGGGGCTCGCCATTGAGCCGGTAAGCGAGGAAGACGGGCGGCTCGCCGGGGGCGGTCTCCATGGCCTCGGTATAACTGAGGGAGGACTGGAAGATCTGTTTGGGGTCGTTGTTGTGAAAGCCGGAGTAGTAGAGGCGGCGGACGTTGCGCATGGCTCCACAAAGGCGCAGCACCTCGCGCAGCGGCACGCCCTCCCACAGGCCCTGCCCGAGGGGCTCGGCGATGTTCAGGCACTGCATGGCTTTGAGATAACGGACGCTGTGCTTCTGCCCGAGGGCCATCAGCGCGGGGAGATCCAGCGCGGTGCCATCGGCCAAAGTGAGCTGCTTGGCAGCAGAGGCGGGTTCTTTGACGACCTCGCTGGTGAAGGGATCTGCCACGATCTCCAGCCGCCAGGTCTCCGGGGTGAGCCGCGCCTGGACCAACGCCCCGCCAGTGAGCGTGTGGGGCTTCGGGGTGCCGCGAGAGACATCGTAAAAATCATCTGCCGCCGTGAGCAGCGGATGCGGCGCAGGTGGCGTGGCAGTCTCGGCGGCGGCGGCACCTCCGGTGGCCAGAGCCGAGGCGGCAAGGGCGGTGGTGCGGACAAACTCACGACGGGAGAGAGCGGTGGCAGGCATGATGCGGTAAACGCGTGGAGGCGGGGCTTACTTCCGCCGTCTTGGCAATCGAGGTTGAGGCAAGTGTGTGATTTTTCAAGACGGATGCCCAGAGGCTTTTTATAGTCGTCTGAATGCCGACTCCCACCCATAGGCTCCGCCGACGCTTCGCCCGCCTGTTACCCCACAACAATCCCAGATGCGTCGCCCCACCGGGTGCGATTGAAGGGCGAGAGGGCAGACCCATTCTGGTGCCATCTCTGATGCGTTCCGGCACGCATGTGCTGATCGACCTGATCCTGAACAACCTCGCCGCCTACCGACGGACACCGCTCTACATCGATCTGGATCAATGCCTGATGCAGGGAGTCAGTACGCAGGAGATCCTGGAGGGCGGCAGCTATGTGCTCAAATGCCACTACCCGAGCCTTTCGTGCCCAGATCATGCCCTGAGCACCCTGAGACAGATCGCCGCTGAGGCCATCATCATTCAGCCGGTGCGCGACCCCGAGGAGATCTTCCGCTCCCAGTCCTCCTGGGGAATGAATGCCCGGCAGGAGTTCGAAGCTTCCATGGCCGCTTTCGAGGAGTTCTGGAAACCTTTTCAAAGGCTCCAGATCCCCTTCTCTGCCATGACTGCTGAACGCCCCTGTCAGGAAGTGCTTGAGCAACTTTGTGCCTTGACCGGCCAGCCGATGCCGGAGAGCCCCATTTACCCACCACATCGCCAGTCCACAGCCCAAGTTCTCTTTCACAAAGCACTGACGCGGCTGCTGGGACGCCGCTCCCCGGTGATCAACACCACCATTGCCTTTGCGCTGACGCGCTGATCCGCCTTGTGTCCAGCCCGTTTCTCAGCTAGTCACCCCGTCCATGTTTGTCGATCAGATCAAGGTTTATGCGCGCGCCGGAAAAGGCGGCGACGGTTCAATGCACTTCCACCGCGGTAAGTTCCGCCCCAAAGGCGGTCCCGACGGGGGCGATGGCGGCCGTGGCGGCAGCATCATCCTGCTCGTGGACAACAGCACGAACAGCCTGCGCACCTACTTTTTCAATGCGAAGCTCAATGCTGAAGACGGGCATAAAGGCGGCGCGAACCAATGCACCGGCCTGAGCGCGGACGACGTGATCTACCGGGTGCCGCCGGGCACCGTGGTCTCGAAGATCACCGAGGTGGAAGATCCCGAGACCGGTGAGGTCGAAGAAGTCTTCGAACCCGTCGCCGATCTCAAGGTAGTTGGAGAAACCTTCGTACTCTGCAAAGGCGGCAAAGGCGGCAAGGGCAACGTCCACTTCAAGACCTCCACGCACCAGTCCCCGCGCGAGTTCACGCCCGGCGAGGACGGCCAGGAAGGAAGCTTCCACTTCGAACTGCGCAGCATTGCCGATGCAGGTTTCGTCGGCTTCCCGAACGCCGGCAAGTCCACCCTGCTCTCAAAGCTCAGCGCCGCGAGACCGAAGATCGCAAACTATCCTTTCACCACGCTCCAACCGATGATCGGCGTGATCCACTTCGGCGAACATCGCCGTGGCACGCTGGCAGACATTCCCGGACTGATCGAAGGAGCCAGCCAAAACATCGGCCTCGGGCACGATTTCCTGCGCCACATCATGCGCTGCCGCACGCTGCTCTTCGTGGTGGACACGGCGGGCACGGAAGGACGCGACCCGATTGAAGATCTGGAAACGGTGCGCAAAGAAGTGAAGCTGTACTCGGACGAACTCGCCAAGCGCCCGTGGATCATTATCGCGAACAAGCTCGATGCCGAAGGTGCTGAGGAGAATTTCGAACGGCTCAAAGAACGCTTCAAACGCATCAAGATCATCCCTGTGTCCGCGCAAACCGGCCAGGGCATGGACAAGCTGCGCGAGTACCTCGACAAGCAGATCGGACGCGACATCATCGTCGGTTTCACCCAGGTCTCGCCGACCTGATGCTCTAGTTTAGCCATGCGCCGCCCGTTCTGGATCTCTCTCGCACTGATCACGGCGGCGTACTTGCTCTTCTGGTTCGCGCTCATCGCCGCCACGGCTGGCTACAGCACGCCGGAGGCCTGGATGCAGACGCTGATGAAGCCGGAAATCCGCTACGCCACCCTGCTGAGTCTCGTCACCTGCTCCATCGCTGCTGCAGCGGCACTGCTCGTCGCCGTGCCCATCGGCTACCTCATGGCGAGACGCGAGTTTCCCGGCAAAGCGCTGCTTGATGCGGCGCTGGACATCCCCATCGTGCTGCCACCGATGGTCGTGGGCATCTGCCTGCTGATCTTTTTTCAAACCAGCCTCGGGCAGGCCATCGAGCGCGTCCTCCCCTTCACCTACACTATCGCCGGAGTGGTACTGGCGCAGTTCGTCGTCGCAGCCGCCTTTGCCATCCGCACGATGCGCGGGACCTTTGATCACCTTTCCCCACGACCCGAGCAGGTCGCGCTGACACTCGGGGCCACGGAGTTTCAATCGCTCTGGCACGTGGCGCTGCCAGCAGCGCGGCGCGGGATGCTTGCCGCCTTCTGCATCTCTTGGGCGCGCAGTCTCGGGGAGTTCGGCCCCATCCTCGTCTTCGCCGGAGCCACCCGCATGAAGACGGAAGTGCTACCGACCACCGTTTGGTTAGAATTGAGCGTCGGCAATCTCGACTCCGCCGTGGCGGTGAGCCTGACCATGATCGGCGTGGCGGTGCTCGTGCTGCTGGCCGTGCGTGCAACGGGAGAGCGGGTCTGAGAAGTTGACGGTGGTTTACGGTTGTTGACCATGGTTTACCGTAGTTTCCCAAACCTCAGACAAGCCTTCTAAAAACAACCGTCAACGACTGTAAACTACCGTCAACCATCGTAAACTTCTCCCCCCTTCCCCATGATCTCCCTCGAAGCCATCACCTGGAAAGCGCCCAGCGGAGCCTTTGGTCTCCAGCAGATCTCGCTGAGCATCCCGGACAACACGTATGCCGTGCTGATGGGCTCGACGGGCTGTGGCAAGACGACGCTGCTGGAGATCCTCTGCGGCCTGCGCACGCCGCAGGGCGGACGCATCCTGCTCGATGATCGTGATGTCACGCATCTCCAGCCACGAGAGCGTGGCATCGGTTATGTGCCGCAGGATCTCGCCCTTTTTCCTGCGAAGCTTGTTCGCGATCAGATCCTGTTCGCGCCGCTCATGCGCGGCTGGAAGGATGGGGAGGCAATCCTCAACGATCTCGCCAACGAACTCGGCATCAGCCATCTGCTCGACCGTCTCCCAGACGCGCTCTCCGGCGGTGAAAAGCAGCGCGTAGCTCTCGCGCGTGCGCTGGCAGCTCGCCCGCGCGTGCTGCTGCTGGATGAACCGCTTTCCGCCCTAGATGAAGGCACACGCAACACCGCGATGGACCTGCTGCACACGCTGCAAGTACGCCATTCACTGACCGTGCTGCACGTCACTCATTCCCCTGCGGAAGCTGCTGCTCTCGGTCAGATGCAGTTGCGCCTGATCGACGGGAAGGTTTTACCCTCAGGCCAGTGATTCCCCGCCTTCGCCGAGCTTGCGGAGGTAGTCGAAGGTGTAGAGGCCGGTGTTGTGGCCATCGCTGAACTCAAACTGGAGCGCATAGCCGCCGACGGGACGCCAGCCGCGCACGGTGACTCCAGGAAAGGTCTTTTGATCCGTGCCGCCGATCTTGCGACCGAGGAGATCGCGCTCGCCGGTGTTCTCAGCACTCGGTGAGGCGGCGCGGAGACGCTCGGACTGGATGTAGTGCTCCGTTCCGTCGGCCCAGATGAGGGCGACTTCGGTGCCGATGAGTTCGATGCGCTGAGGTGCGGCGATCATGAGAGGTAGGAAAGGTGGATGAGTCTGTTTACGACAAAGGGACGCCTCGCGGCGTCCCTTTGAAAAGTGATTCGAATCTGACTCCGATTAACGGGAGTAAAGTTCGACGACGAGCTGCTCGTTGGCGATAGGATTGATCTCATCGCGGATCGGAGCACGGTTGACCGTGGCGGTCATGGTGTCGCGATCCACAGTCATCCAATCCGGGGAAGGATTGCCGAGGGACATTTCGAGGAAACGACCGACGAGCTGTGTGGAGCGGGGGCTTTCCTTGACGCCGATCTTGTCACCAGGCTTCACCTGGAAGCTGGCAATGTTCACCACGCGACCATTGACGGTGATGTGGCGATGGCTGACGAGCTGACGGGAAGCGAAGCGGGTGTTCGCGAAGCCCATGCGATAGACCACGTTGTCGAGACGGAACTCGAGCATCTGGAGAAGGATCTCACCGGTCACGCCCTTGCGGCGCTGAGCTTCAGCGAAGAAGCGGCGGAACTGCTTTTCAAGAACGCCATACTGGAAGCGGAGTTTCTGCTTCTCGATGAGAGCGACGCCGTATTCCGACACCTTGCGGCGTGCGTTGCGGACGCCGTGCTGTCCTGGTGGGAAGTTGCGGAGTTCGAGAGCCTTGGAAGGGCCGAAAAGGGCGATGCCGAAGCGGCGGGCGATCTTTTCGCGGGGACCTGTGTAACGTGCCATAAACTAGAGAAAAGGGAGGGGGCTGGGGGATTAGACGCGACGGGCTTTCGGCGGACGGCAGCCGTTGTGAGGGATCGGGGTCGCGTCTTTGACGACGGTGACTTCCACGCCCATGGCCTGAATGGCACGGACAGCAGATTCACGGCCGGAGCCGGGGCCACGGAGGCGGACTTCGACGTCACGGAGACCGTGGCCCATGGCCTGACGGCAGGCGTCTTGAGCGACGACCTGAGCGGCGTATGCGGTGCCCTTACGGGAACCACGGAAGCCCATCTTACCAGCGGTGGACCAGCCGATGACATTGCCGACCTTGTCGGAAATGGTCACCATGGTGTTGTTGAAGGTAGCCTGCACGTGGACGATGCCACTACCGACGTTTTTGGAACCCTTGGCCTTGATGACCTTGGAGGTTTCGGTGCCATCACCGCCACCGATCTCGAGCCAGACGCTCTGAGACACGGCACGGTCACCGGAAGTGGGTTGCTTGTCAGCTCCAGGGGCCACGGGAGCGCCAGGAGCGGGAACGGCCGGAGCCGGAGTGGGGGCAGCGGCTTCAGGAGCTGCCACAGGTGTCGTTTCGTCTGCCATACTAATAGTGAGTTACTTCGGTTTGCTTCCGCGGGATTAGACCTTGCCCTTCTTGGCGCCAGGATTGCGCTGAGCGCCGACGGTCTTACGAGGACCTTTGCGAGTGCGGGCGTTGGTGTGAGTGCGCTGACCGCGGACTGGAAGACCACGACGATGACGGGTGGCACGATAGCAGTTGATGCCGAGCAGACGCTTCATGTGCATCTGCTGCTCACGACGAAGGTCACCTTCGATCACGATCTTCAGCGCCTGCGCCGTCTGGGCGATCTGAGCGAGCTGATCATCCGTCAGTTCACCTGTGCGGATGTTTGGGTCAATGTTGGTGTGGGCCAGGATTTTACGGGCCAGGGGAAGACCAATGCCAAAAATATAAGGCAGAGAATATTCGATCTTCTTTTCGTTCGGGATTTCGACTCCAAGTAGGCGTGCCATAACAGAAGGTGCGTATAAAAAGTTGGATCAACCCTGACGCTGCTTGTGGCGTGGGTTTTTGCAGACGACGCGGACGACACCAGCGCGACGAATCACGCGGCAAAGTTCGCACAAGGGTTTCACAGACGGACGGACTCGCATAGGGAGGAATACAGGGGGAACTCCGCCATCAGGGCGGAGGGGCGTGAGTCGTATCACAGGGGACTATGCGTGCAACTGACAATTTTGAGTTTTTCACAATGCCGCTGAATCATCGGGACGCCTGGGGAAGTGCCGTTTTCAGCCCCGTTTCACCACAGCGATGGCCTTCTTGAAAGGCCAGGTGATGACGACAATGACCGCGCCGACCAGGGAGGCAAAGATCTCCATGGGGAGAAGAATGATGCGCAGGAAGGGATTGAGGATCTTTTGCAGCAGCGGCTTCTCTGAGTAGGCCAGCGTGAGCGCAGTGATGAGGATGATGCCGGCAAACTTCATCAGCTTCACCTTGGTCGGACCAAGATCGTGGAAGAAGTCATGGAACTGCAATTCCGTGAGCAGCAGCAGGCCGACATAGCCGACCAGCACAAACGCGGTGTGCTCCAGCACGGGATACTTCTGGATCATCTTCACCGCGACACCAGCAACGAGCCGCAGCGCGATGATGCCGATTGTAACGCCAACATAGACAGGCCAGAGATCCTTCGGACTGAGAGCGATGGCGGCGACGACGTTGTCCACGCTAAGACTCAGGTCCATCAGGGAGATCATGGTGATGGTGCCCGCAAAGGTGCGGTGGTGGACGTTCACCGCATCACCTTCCTCTTCAGCCACGCCTTTCTGCCCTGCGAAGTGAGCACACATGAGCCATACTAAATAGAGGGCTCCGACAAACATGATCCAGTGATTGTCGATAATGTAGGAGGCAAAGAGCAGCGCGAGCACGCGGAAGCCGTAAGCACCGATGTAGCCAATGTTCATCGCTGTGGCCCGCTTCTTCTCATCGAGGTGCGAGGCCATGGCGGCAATGGCGAGGGCGTTGTCCACGGAGAGGAGTCCCTCGATTAAAATGAGCCCGAGAATCACGGGCAGGGCTTCGATAAACTGTTCCCAGAGGGTGAGCGGGGCGGCGGCGAGGAGGTCGGCAATCATTGGCGGGCAGTGAATACGAATCCCCCGGCGATGTGCAACGCTCATTCAATCCGCTCGCGCACTTCGCGTGATGTGGCATCTTCCGGTCATTCATGTCCAATCACGGTGTTTTGAGTCTGCGCTGTCCCTCCTGCGGACGCCCTTTTCTCTCCCTGCCCCAGCAGAGCGGCACGCTCGTGACCTGTCCTCACTGCGCTGGCAGTGCGCCGATGTCGGTCTTCACCGCCGCGCAGATTCCTGCGGGCGCAGCGACGTCCGTGCCCATGCGCCGACGGGTGGCACGTCAGCCGGATTTCACGCCAGCCTGGGCTACGCCCATGATGCAGCCGCCCGCCGCACCTCCTCAGCGTCCGGTCTATGGCTCCCCCGCCTGGCCAGCGGCACCGGAAGCACCGCCCATGTTCACCCCTCCAGTGACGGGCACATTCCCTCCAGCACCAGAAATCGCCCCGTCACTGCCCGTGTCAGCCTATCCGGCCGCGGGGCCGCTGGCTCCGCCTTTGAGCATGTTTGGCATTGCTGAAAACCAGCCCAACCTCATGCCGCCGGTGCCCCAGGCTCAATACGTCCCGAGCTACGCGCCGCCCGAGCCTGCCCCGATTGATTTCGCCGCCATGCGCGAGTCACCACCGATGCTCGAAGCTGACATGGAGTCCTGGCAACCTCCAAGACAGCACTCCTCCGCACTTTCAGCAGTGGCCTTTCTGATCGTTGTCGTCGGTGCCTGCGTTTGGGTGCTGAAAGAGGACCTCTTCCCGCCCATGGTCGTGGAGATTCCAGTCGTGAAGCCCACGCCTGTGGTCGCCAAAACCGACCCCATTTCACCCGCACCTTCCGCTGTCGTGACTCCGCCCACGGTCACTCCTGAGCCAGCCCCGGAAATCCGCCGAGCAGAGATCGTGAAGCCGCCGGTTGATCTCATCGCCGCTGGCGAAGCGGGCCAGAAACTCTTCCTCGATCTCATTGAGGCTGAGACACCTGAAGCCCGCGCGGCACTCATCGCCCAGCCCGAAGAGAACGGCGCGGATGTGGAGGAGTTCTTCGCCGCCGGGAAAGTCGAACTGCTCGCCTTCAAGCCCTCCAACGCCACGCCATTGACGCTACCAGGCCAGGATGCCGTGCCGCTCTTCCAAGTCACGACCAAAGCCAACAGCCACGGCGCGCTGCTTCGGGTCGTGCCACAAACCAACGGCAGTTTCCTGCTCGACTGGCCTCTCTTCGCCGAGACCCATGAGCGGAAGTTGGCGGGCTTCTTGGAAAAGAAACCCGCCGAGCCCGCCTGGTTCTACCTCGGCCTCCGCCGCAGTCACGGGCTGGAACTCCCCCAAGCCAGCCGTGACATTCACGTCGCCTTCAAACTCCAAGGCTCCGCCGATGGATCGCTCTCCTGCCTCGCCGTTGCTCAAAAGGACATACCCATCGGACGCTACCTCGCCCGTGAAACCGATTGGACAGACATCTACCTCGCCCGCCTGCTGCTCCAGCACCGCAAGCTGGCGGATGGCACCGATGCCATCGTCATCCTCGACTGCGAAGGTGCCGCCAAGGCGGATCTTCAGTGAGGTCGCGCGCCGATTCCCGGCCCGGCAGGCATCACGAGCCAGCCTGATTCATCAAAGCGCACGCCAAAGAAGTCGTCGTCGGCCAGATACAGATGCCCGTCGAGATCGGCAAAGTCCGCCCAGGGGGCCAAATGCGCCGCTGCCGTGATCCCGAGACTGCTCTCGATCATGCAGCCGAGCAGCACGCCCAGCCCATGCTCGCGTGCCTTCGCGATCATCCGCACGGCTCCGGCGAAGCTGCCGCACTTCAGCAGCTTCACATTCACGCCGTCCACCAGCCCGGCCAGCGCCGCCACATCATCGGCGTTCTGAGCGCTCTCATCGGCATACAGTTGGATGGGCAAAGCAGGCTCGTGGGCGCGGCGTGACTTCAGTTCCTGCCAGCCCTCGATCCCGAGCGAATGATGAAACGGCTGCTCCACCAGCGCCAAGCCATGTGCAGCAGCCTCCGCCAGCATCCTCACCGTCTCCGCCACCGACCAGCCGCCATTCACATCCGCGATGATCTCCGCCCCTGGTGCCGCAGCACGGGCCGTCTTCACGATCTCACGATCATGCTCCAGATCACCGCTGCCGAGCTTCAGCTTCAGCACCTGAAAGCGCTGCGCCGTCTCCGCCACCTCAGCGGCATAGGCCTTCAGATCCGTCGGAATGCTAAAAGAGCGACACACCGCGATCCGCCCCGCCTTCTGCATCGGCAAAGACTCCGGGACCAAAGCTGAAAGCGGCACACCTCGGGCCCGGCATTCCTGATCGCAGCGCAAAAGATCCAGCGCCAGTTCGGCGGCGCGTCCGGGTTTGCCCGGCCCGCCCGAGCGCAGCCAGGCCAGCGTCGCCTCCACATCTTCATGATAATACGGCACGAAGGGAGCCTCCCCCACGGACTCCCCTTCCCTCACCCGCACCACCTGCCGCGTGCTCGATGATCCATGCGCGATCCGAAACGGCGTGGTCAGGTGGAGCGTCTTGAGTTCGACTTCGATCATGGCCCGACACTGAAAACAAACTTCGTCTTCAGCAAGATCGAATCATCTCTGGCAGACGCACACTTCCGCGATAACGATCACCTTTCCCCCGCCCATGCCCCGCCCGCCCTTCCGCCGCCCACCTTCCTCTGCTCCGAAACCTGCACCTCCCGGCAGTGACGACTGGCCGCGTCCATGGGCGCAGTTGAAGTACTACTCCTTCCACCCGGCCATCTACCCAAACATGGTCGGCGCCGTCTCCAGCGAAGTGATCGCGGGCGATCTCGTGAACGTCTTTGACAAAGAAGGCCGCCGCTTCGGTGCCGGTTATTACAATGCCAAGGCCCGCGTCCCCCTCCGCGTGCTCCATCATGGCGAGGACGACTTCACCGAAGCCGATCTCGACGCACTACTCCTCCAGGCCATCAGACTGCGGAAAGACTACCTCAAGCTCGACTCCGTCACCGAAGGCTACCGCGTCGTCCATTCCGATGGCGATGGCCTCAGCGGTCTCATCGTCGATCGTTATGGCGACACCCTTTCCATCGACATCACCACCCTCGGTGCCTGGCGTCGCATCCGCCGCTGGCTGCCCATCATGCATGAGCAGCTCGGCACCACACAGCAGGTCATCCGCGTCGATCCAGACATCGCCCTTATCGAAGGCATCCGCATCGGCGACGTGCCCGAAGCCACGCAGCCCGGCCCACGCAGCGTCAAGATCCGCGAGCACGACGTGCGCTTCCTCGTGAACTTCGAGGCCGGACACAAGACTGGCTTCTTCTGCGATCAGCGCGACAACCGCGTCAAGCTCGGCAAGCTCGCCAGCGGTCGAGTCCTCGATCTCTGCACCTACACCGGCGGCTTTGCCCTCGCGGCGAAAATGATCGCCAAGTGTGAAGACGTTACCGGCGTGGACCTCGACGAAAAGGCCATCGCTCAGGCGAAACAGAACGCCAATCTGAATCAAACCCGCATCGACTGGGTGCATGGCGACGCCTTCACCTGGGGCCGCCAGATGCAGCGCAACGGCCAGCTCTGGGACACCCTCGTGCTCGATCCGCCCAAGCTCATCCATCAGCGCGACAACCAGGAAGAAGGCATCTTTAAATACCGCGACCTCAACGGCCTCGCCATCCAGCTCGTCAGGCGCGGCGGCCTCTTCGTCACCTGCTCCTGCTCCGGCCTTCTTGGTGCCGACGACTTCGAAGAGCTCGTCATCGGCTCCGCTCATCGTCAGGGACGCAAACTCCAGATCCTCGACCGCACCGGCCCCGGCTTGGATCATCCAGTCATGTCAAACTGCCCCGAAAGCCGTTACCTCAAAGTCATCTGGGCTCGCGTGATCTGATCCCCGAGTGAGTCCGAGATCCCCTTCATGCGCGACTACCTGAAGCTCCACCTCGTCGTCGTGGCCTGGGGCTTCACGGCCATCCTGGGCAAGCTCATCGACATGCCCGCTGTCGAGATGCTCGTCTGGCGCACCGTGCTCGCTGCGCTTGGCTTTGGGTTCGTCGCCCGCTGGCAAAAGGTCAGTCTCCAGCTCACCGCCGCCCAAGCAGGAAGAATGCTCCTGCTCGGTGGACTGCTTGGAGCCCACTGGATTCTCTTCTTCATCTCCGCCCGGCTTTCCACCGCCTCCGTCTGCCTTGCCGCCATGCCCACCGCCATGGTCTGGTGCTCCCTCATCGAGCCCTGGATCAATGGCACACGCCGTTGGCGTCCGCTGGAGCTCATCGTCGGCGCCGTCATCGTCGGGGCCGTCTGGCTCATCTACGAGGTCGAGTTTCGTTACTGGCTAGGCTTCAGCGTCGGACTCGCCGCCGCCGTGCTCGCCGCCATCTTTGCCGTCATCAGCAAGCAGATCGTCGCCCGCTCCCACTACGCCGTTTTGGGCACCTATCAGATGAGCGGAGCCGCCCTCGTCTCCGTCATCGGCTGGCTCTGGCTGGAGAAAGGCCACGTCACCACCCCCGGCTGGGACGATGTCCTCTGGCTCCTGCTCTTCGCCTCCATCTGCACCGTCTGGGCTTATGCCGGTTACATGGAGGTCCTCCGCCGTCTCTCCATGTTCACCGTCAATGTCATCTACAACATGGAGCCCATCTACGGCATCCTCCTCGCCGCCCTCATCTTCGGCTCGGAGGAGTTCATGAGCAGCGGCTTCTACCTCGGAGCCGCCATCATCATCGGCAGCGTCCTCCTCGTCCCCTGGCTTGAAAAGTGGGTCGATCGAAGGGCGTGATCATCGTCAGGAAGCCTCTGCGTGGGACACTTCAATGGGGACGAACAAGTCAGAACCGCACCGCTGTTCGGATCAAAGCAGGCAAGGTCAGGCGCATGGGACAGTGACGCCGTAAACCGACGACTTTGCTGTGGATGCCTGGCATCTTTTTTCTCCTCGTTGGTTTGGTCAATTGTGATCAAGTGGCAACCCGTTGGGTTTTCGCGTCACCACTCCCTATCCTAGCAATGGCGCGGGTTGCCACACTTCTTGACTTTTTAGCCTGGGGATTTGGGCTTGATTCAGTGTTGAGAAAAAAGATACCGTTCACAGTAAACATTAGGACAAAGACTTTGATTATTTTAATCCACAGAATATCCCAAATCTATGGCCAGCATATCTACTGAGCAGATGCGCTTTCTAGAAAAGCATTCAATCCCTCTGTCGCGAGTATTTGATGCAACAGGAATGAGTAAGGCGGAGCGTGAGAGAGTTATGCATGAGTTGGGTATGCTCGTTGCTATTGGTGTCAGCCCATGCTCAAAAGGTGAGCACACAATGAAAACCCGCAGTGGTCATTGTCCACAGTGTGGAACGCAAAACTTAGCATTTCTGCGCCGTCATGAAGATTCGGGTATTGTCTATGTCGCACTATCTAAAGCAAGCGGGCTTATCAAAATTGGCACTGCTGCAAATGTCACCGCACGGGTAAATTCGCTAAATTACTATGCTTATGGCGGCATCAGAGATTGGTGTGTTCGTTTTTCTTTCCCGTGTGATAAGGCAGGCAAAGTAGAGTTTGAAGCCCACAAAATTTTACAAGCATACCGAGTTTCAAAGTCATACGTGAAGCAGGGCAGCGCCGTTAACTGCCAAGAGTTGTTTGAGTGTGAACTGACTTTTGCTCATGAGGCAGTCATAACGGCCTTGAATAAGCTGAATCTCGGCAAAAAAGACAAGATAAAGAACAAGATACCAGGTATGTCTAGCCTTGGGATTTACGGTATAAAACCCCTTCCATTGTCAAGAGCCAGCAGGTCATACGACCCAAGACCGAGTCGCCAATACAATGAGTTAAACCGCGTTATTATAATCAAGGGGCATGTTTACCTGAAGGACCTTGCGGAGTTAATGCGCTTAGAGGCACCACACTTATTGGAGGATTTAATTGCGATGAACCTAGAGTGCCCGTCACAAAACGGGGAGATAAACCGTGGTGACGCGGTAATACTATGTGAAAAGCGTGGCTATTCTCTGCAAGAATAGGGCCGGAATGTCTCCGCGTCTCCACTCTCCGTGTCTGGCTCCAAACGGTGGAGCCTACAGGCTCATGTGGCTCACGGGGTCGCTCCAGTCGCTGTAGCTAGTGCTGCCGCCGACGGCGTGGACTTAGAACTGGTAGTTGCCGCCGGGTGTGAGGCCGCCCACGGGCAGGGCGCGGGAACTGGGGAACTGATGCCTGACCACATCCTGCGCCCGCTGCCTGACCTCCCGCCTTTCGTCTTGGAGCCTCGGAGAGGCGGCAGGCACTAGCCCACGGATTTATCCGTGGGTCGGCACGGGCATTATGCCACCATCACCAAGAGTCCCGGCAGGGACGAAAGAATCCATGACGTGGTATTTCATTACTTCCACGGCTGGCTGTAAAGGGCCTGTACCTGCTCGGGCGTGAGGGCGCGGTCGTAGATGCGCACGTCGTCGATTTCGCCGTCGAGGTTTTGCCAGCCGCCATTTTCAACGGCTCCGAGCGTGGTCCACATGCCTTCCGTTGGATACTCGACGGCCTCGGGTGTCTGGATTTCAGAAACGAGGGCACCATTGATGTAGAGTCGCATGGTCCGGGTGCGGGTGCTGAGCATGTCCATGGTGCCGACGACGTAATACCACTGCCCCGCTTCGAGCGAGAGAGGGGACTGAACGGCGATTTGCTGCGTGGGACGTTTTTCACCTGCGGGGGTGAGCTGGATCTCGTTTTTTGCCAGCCGGAAGGTGGGTCGGCCTGTCACGGAGCGGTCGGAGCGGAACTCCGCTTTGCCATTGGAGAGCACATGCAGCACCCAGGGGTCGAGACCGGGCCGTTTGTCGCCATGCCAGATGATTTGGGAGCCAAAGGACTTCGGCAAGCTGTGGTAACGCACCCAGGCACAGAGTGAGAGCCGGTCACTGAGCCTGGGGCTGCGCTCTGTGGGGATGACGACGGAGTCGCCGCTGGCCAGTCGCTTGTGGCCCGGATTTTTGTTCAAGTGGAGGGCCGTGCCGCGTTCGGTGCTCACGATGGCAGCACCACCCCTGATTTCACCGTGTCTGCCATGAGGGCTGCTGTCGGCGGCGTCCTTTTGATCGAAGCTAAAGTGAGCGAGAAGACCCTCTGTCGGCGCGGCGGGAACGGAGCCGGAGACGACGGGCTTGGCAGGAGCGTGTTTTTTGGACGTGCTGGTGCTGAATTTTGTCACCGCCTTGACCGGAGCGACGGGCACCTGGCTTTTCTGGGCGATTTTTTGGATGCTTGGCACCAGTGGATTCTCGGGACTGAGAGGATCACCGAGCGAGTTCGCGAGCGCCAGTAGCGCGGCGGGCTCCATGTCGGCTCCGCCCTCCGAGACGACGGGAAAGAGCACCATGCCATGCAATCGGAGGCCGCCCTGCACCCGACGAATCACGATGCGGTCAGCGGTGGGATGTCTTGCCAATGGAATGACAAAGGTGTCCGTGGTGGCCTGCTGGCCGATGTCCACCACATTCCCAAAGAGGTCCACCACGACGGCGCGCCCCTGTGAATCAAAGAGCTGAACGACGAAGTCGGTGTCGGCATCCGCTTCAAAAAGCAAGGTCGCCAAAAGATTGCCGCTAGGGATTTTGGTGCGGTCGATGGCGATCTCGACCCAAGCTTTGCCCTTCGGTGTCGCTGCATCCACCCGCCAGCAGCGCGGCTCATCCACGAAGGTGCCACCGAACTGATTCACGCCCGTGATCCATGAGGGGAATGAGGTTCCTTCGACCTGTGGCAGGCGGTTCCAGCGGCTATCAAAGCCGAATTCGGCGACTTCGGGACTGGCTGCGAAAATCGCCGTAACCGGCAGGAGGAGGGTGAGCAGGTAGCGTCTCATGCCGCCGATCCTGCGACGAAGCACTCCGCACAACAAGCCTATTCTCATCGTTGGAAAGGAAGAAAGCGTAGGCGGGGTATGGACCGGGTAAATAGGCAACAGATTGACCGGGACATGGGTCACCCTTTTCAGGGCGGCCTATGCCTGCCGTGGGACGACACGGCGGGAAAAGCCCATCACCCACCGCTAAAGCGTTGGGCTAGTGCCTGCCGCCTCTCCGAGGCTTGAGAAGGAACGTCTCAGATCGGCTTTTTGGCTCCGCAGGGGCTGTATGGAAATGAGACTGTCCCGAGGAACAGAAAGCCCCGCGCCCCAGTGATCATGGCGAATGGGGTATGGCAGGGCTGGGGGTGGAGGACGTGCCTGGAGCTGCCCTCCAAGGCCAGCCACGCCTTTCCCTCCTCGCGAGTGCGGGAGGTGAAAGAGTGGGTCTTGAAGATCTTCCCCCCGGCGGAATGGGCGTTTTCACTGTTCATGCAAACATTTTTTTGGCGCTACTAGGCCATTTTGGGGCAAAAAAGGGCCTTTTGAGCCGATTTAGGCAGGTGGTAGCGCCGCTAAGGCGCGTGGTACGGCGGCTAAGGCGCGCCTTAGCCGCGCTAAGGTGCGTGGTACTGGCGCTAAGGTGCGCCTTGGCCGCGCTAAGGCGCGTGGTACTGGCGCTAAGGCGCGCCTTGGCCGCTCTAAGGCGCGTGGTACGGGCGCTAAGGCGCGCCTTAGCCGCTCTAAGGCGCGTGGTACAGCCGCTAAGGCGCGTGGTAGCGGCGCTACGGCCTGCCCTTTTTCACGGGTTTGACGCCTTCCTGAGGGTGCAGACAGGCTCAGAGCCTTCGGTGAGGACACTGAGACCCTTCAGTGTGGGCAAATAGAGCTCTACTTGTGGGCACAAACGACTTGGAAAGTCGTTCTACGTGAGGCGGTTAGCCGTCGGAGAGCATCGCCTTGAGCCCGGCGAAGAAGTTTGTGGTCTCCTCCTGGCTGACCATCTCCTTCATGTGGGTGGTGTAGTCCACCTCCTCGACATGGGTGCGGTCGAGCTCCTTCAGGAAGGGGCTGGGCAGCTCGGTCTGGGTCTTGCCCCACTTCATGCGGGTGCGGACGTAGCTGATGGTGAGCTTTTGCCGGGCGCGGGTGATGCCGACGTAGAAGAGACGGCGCTCTTCATCGACTCGACCTTCCTCATAGCTGCGTTTGTGCGGCAGGATGCCCTGCTCCAGGCCCGGCAGATAGACGATGGGGAACTCCAGCCCTTTGCTGGCGTGCATGGTGATGAGGCAGACGCCTTTCTTCTTCTCGATGTCGTCCTTGTCCTCGCGCTCATCATTGAGCGTGATCTCATCGAGGAAGCCCGCGAGGCCGTCCTTGCGGTTGCGTTCGTCGTAGTTGGCGAGCTGCTTGAGGAACTCGCTCAGGCCGTTGTCCCAGCCGTTGTATTCCTCGGGGGTCTTGGCCAGCTTTTGCAGATACTCGCGGTAGCCGATCTCCAGGATCAAATGCTCGGTCATCTCGGCGAGCATCACGCCCTCGCTCTGCGCGGCGGCGGCATACTTGCTGATGATGCCGGTGAAGGTGCGCATGGCATTGCGTGCTTTCTCGGGGATCTGGCGGAGGAAGTCTTCATCGCAAAGCGCCACCCAGATGCTGTGATGCTTCTCCATCGAGCGCTCACGGGCCAGTTCCGCTGAGGTGGTGCCGATGCCGCGTGTGGGTGTGTTCAGCACCCGCAGCAGGGCGATGTCATCATGCGGATTATGCATGGTGGTCAGGTAGGCCAGGATGTCCTTGATCTCCCGCCGGTCAAAGAAGCTGCGCGCGCCGATGACGCGATACGGGATCTTCCGCTGACGGAAGGCCTGCTCCAAAATGCGGCTCTGATCATTCGTGCGGAAGAGCACGGCGAAGGACTCATAGGGCTCCTTGTCCGCGAAGAAGGCTCGTTCCACTTCCTTGCCGATCATCTCGGCCTCCTCCTTGTCATCCTGCACGGCCACGAGGCGCACGGGCGCACTGCCGACGTTGCGGCTCCAGAGCGTCTTCGGGCGGCGGCCGGCGTTGTTGATGATGAGACTGTTCGCCGTGTGGAGGATGGGCGTGGTGGAGCGGTAGTTCTCCTCCAGCTTCACCACCGTGGGATCGGGGAAGAAGTTCTCGAACTCGGTGATGTTCGTGATCTCCGCGCCGCGCCAGCCATAGATGGACTGGTCGTCATCGCCCACGACGCAGACATTGTAAGGCGCGGGGACGAGCGCGCGCAGCAGACGCATTTGCAGGGAGTTCGTGTCCTGGAATTCATCCACCATGACGAAGCGATGCCTGACGTGCAGGGTCTCGCGCACCATGGCATTGCCTTCGAGAAGCTGCACGCCGAGGCAGAGCAGGTCGTCGAAGTCCATGGCGTTCAGCGCACGCATCTCATTGGCGTATTTCTCACCCACGGCGGCATGGAGGTCTTTTTCGGGATCGCCGAGGCTTTCGCCATAGTTCTTGGCTTTGCTGATCTTGGTGAGCACGGCCTGCGGGTCCAGCGTCTCCTCTTTGACGAGGAGGTCCTTCATGGCGCGCTTCATCAGGCTGATCTGCTCGCTCTGGGAGTAGATGACGAAGTTCTGCTTGTAGCCCACATGCTCGGCGAACTCGCGCAGCAGGCGCGCGCAGAAGGCATGGAAGGTGCCGACGATGACCTTCTTGCCTGTGTTGCCCCGGCACATCTCCTTCACACGCTCACGCATTTCGGCAGCCGCCTTGTTGGTGAAGGTCACGGCCAGGATGTGCTCCGGCTTGATGCCTTCATTGATCATGTAGGCGATGCGGGCCGTGACGACGCGGGTCTTGCCCGTGCCCGCCCCAGCCAGGATCAAAAGCGGCCCGTGAATGTGCGTGGCTGCCTGTCGTTGCTGGGGGTTGAGTGTGCCGGTGAATCCGCTCATGCGCGCGCCCCCGATTGGATGGCTCGGGCCGGGTTGCAAGTGGCAATCATGGCCGGGAGCAAACGTTCAGCAGATGCCCGCAGACCTGATCGGCGCGGACGGCTGAGTGGGCGGGCAGCGAGGGGATGTCCCCCATGAGAACGGGCCAGTCTTTCTGATCCTCCGGCAGGCGTCCGTGGCTGCCCTTCACGAGCGTGGCATCCAGCGGGATGACATCCATGAGGTAGCGGAAGCCGAGCTTCTTCTTCGCCAGCGTGAGGCCGAGCTTCAGCTTGGGGAACTTGATCTTCGGATCGATGAAAAGCTCCACGGGGTCATAGCCGCACTTGCGGTGAATATCGACACAGCGGGCGAAGTCGGGCGCTTTGGCATCGTCCTGCCAGTAGTAGTAGGTGAACCAGCTCCGCTCATCGGCGATGGCGATGAGGTCGCCACTGCGGGCGTGATCGAGCCGGGCGTAGTTTTTCTCCACCTTGCCGAGCACCTGCTGCACGCCGGGTGTCTGCTCCAGCACGGCGCGGACTTGATCCATGATCGTGGGGTCCTTCACATAGATGTGCGCGACCTGATGATCGGCGATGGCAAAGGCACGCGAGCCGCCGAGGTCGATGGTATCCAGCCCGAGTTCTTCTTTGATGGAGACCCAGCCGTAGTCCCGGAAGATGCGGTTCAGATGCACGGGGCGGTCCACATCCGTGATGCCATACTCGGAGAGGATCACGACTTTGATCTGACGGCTCTCGTAGAAGTCGATCAAGTCGCCGACCACCTCGTCGATCTGGCGCAGATCTTCGGCGATGACGTCCATCTTCAAGCCCACGCGCTGGAGGTTGTAATCCAGATGCGGGAGATAGACGAGACTGAGCGTGGGCCAGTGTTTCTCCTCGATCCACTTCGCGCTCGCGGCGATCCATTTGGAGGACTCGATGCCGGAGGCCGGGCCCCAGAAATGCATGAAGGGAAACTCGCCGAGGTCGCGCTTCATCCGATCCCGCAGAATCATGGGATGGGTGTGGATGTCGAAGACCTTGCTGCCATCGCTGAGATACAGCGGACGCGGCGTCACCGTGTAGTCGGCGGTGGAGTGCATGTTGTACCACCAGAAGACCTTCGCGCAGGTGAACTCACGGTCGCCTTTGCGCAGCATGTCCCAGAGCTTCTCCCCCTGCACGAGCTGCTCGGGCTGCTTCCAGAAGCGATGCTCCGCGTAGTCGCGATCATACCAGCCATTCGCCACGACTCCATGATCCTTCGGCATCCGCCCGGTGACGTAGGTGGCCTGGGCCGTGCAAGTCACGGCAGGAACCACCGGCTCGATCAAAGCACTGCGACTGCGCTCCATGAAGGCACGGATCTTCGGCGTGTGCTCGCCGATGAGGCGGGGCGTCAGGCCGACGACATTGAGGATGGCAGTGCGATTCATGAATGAGGTCGCTTTAGCGCTGAAACACTCCCGGAGTCAGCATGGCGGTCTTCTTCGGCTTCGGTGCGGATTTGATGTCGAGGTTCTGGGAGAGATCGTCTTCCGTCACGGTGGAGGCGACACCCTCGGCAGGCACTTCGACTTTGCTGATCCAGAGGAGGGCGTTGAGGATGGTTTTGCGGAAGTCGCCGTTGCCCCAGTTCTTGTGGAAGTGCCCGCCGGTGAAGCCGAAGCCGCGCCCGCCATCGGCACGCTCCACGGCCCACATGGTGGACTCCTGCGCGCCTTTCTCGGCCTGGATGTGCGGGTACGGTCCTTTGGGGTAAACATACGGACCGTCGCGCGTGGCGTCCGGCGGGGTGGCGACGAGGATGGGCACGAACTTCATGCCTGCATCTTCAGCAGCGGTGATGCCATCTTTGAAAGCAGGGCGGAAGCGCATGTTGATGTACCATTCGTCCTCGATCTGGAAGGGCTTTACACCGCTGGAGATCGGATGCACGGGGAAGCTGGTGAACTTCGGCTCCCAGATGGGATTGCAGGAAAAGCTGTTCTCGTAGTGTCCGCCGAGCCATTCTTTAAACTCAGCGCCGCCGAGCTCGGGCACGACCTCCACTCCGTAATGCATGACGCCAAAGCCGACACCTTTGGCAATGAGCGCGCGCAGTGTCTCCAGATGCGTGCCCTGCACGGCAGGGTGGCCTTTGCCGCCGTCAGCATAGATCACGACGGCGTCGGCATCGGCAAAGGTGGCCTCGTCTTTGACCCAGCCCATCTCGTGACGGTCCACGACGAGATTTGGCACGGAGGCGAGGCATTTCTCCAGCAGCGTGGTGCCAGCTTTAAACTCATGCATGCCCGGCGGATGCGAGGGCTTCCCGGCGATGAGGACGAGCTTGTGTTTGCCATCCGGGGTGACGGCGCTGGCGGCTGCGGTGAGAAGGAATAGTGTGGCGAAAGGGAGGCGCATGGTGGTGTCAAAGAATGCATGGCAGTGCATGGGCATGGCAAGGTGAGAATGCTGAA
Organism: Prosthecobacter sp.; assembly: GCF_044378005.1. Lineage (GTDB taxonomy): Bacteria > Verrucomicrobiota > Verrucomicrobiia > Verrucomicrobiales > Verrucomicrobiaceae > Prosthecobacter. Next base: position 59,141 of record NZ_JBILYB010000001.1, on the reverse strand, counting down.
CGGCGGCCAAAATATCTACGGCATGATGGGAACCGCCCGCCCAAAGCGTAGTGCGGTCATGTCCCCAACTTTTACTTCAGGCACACGCCGTCAGTTTCTCCATCAAGCCTCCCTTGCCGCCGCCGCTTTGGCCGCTCCCGCTGCGCTCCAGGCGAATCCCAAGATCCCGGATGCGCTCGCAGGCCGGATTTATAAAACACTCAAGGTCGGCATGATCAAAGGCGGGAACCTGACAGAGCGCTTCAAGACGGCGAAGGCGGCGGGCTTCATGGGTGTGGAGATGGGCTTCCCCGGCGACAAGGTGGAAGACACGAAAAAGGCCATCGCCGAATCCGGCCTGCCCGTGGATGGCAGCGTCTGCGGCCAGCATTGGGCGATCCGCCACACGAGTGCAGATGCGGACACGCGCGCCAAGGCTCTGGAGAATCTCAAACAGGCACTGCGCGACACCCGCGAAGTGGGCGGGCACAGTGTGCTGCTGGTGGTGGGCAAAGGCGAGGACGGCCCCGAAAGCGAGATCTGGCCGCGCTCGGTGGAAAACATCGCCAAAGCGGTGCCTCTCGCCGCCGAACTGGGCGTGCAGATCGTCATCGAGAACGTGTGGAATCAGTTCCTCTACGACCACGAAGGCGACTCCAACCAGACAGCGGACAAGTTTGTAAAGTACGTCGATGAGTTCCGCTCTCCCTGGGTCGGGATGCAGTTCGACATCGGCAACCACTGGAAATACGGCAGCATGGGCGGCTGGATCAGACAGCTCGGGCATCGGGTGCTGAAGTTGGACGTGAAGGGCTTCTCCCGTGCGCAGAGCAAATTCACCCCCATCGGCCAGGGCGACATCGACTACGCCGATGTGCGTAAAGCGCTGCACGAAATCAACTTCCACGGCTGGCTCGCCGCCGAAGTGGCTGGAGGTGACCTGGCCTATCTCACGGGCGTGGCGAAGGAGATGGATGCGGCCTTCGGACTGTGACAGGCAGCGTGAAGTTCGGCGATGAGCTGGGGTGTCGGCAGCCGCTGACATCCGTTGGCAAGCCCGGGTTTTGCTTGGGCTTGCCTATGCAGCGGGTTTCAAAGCGGAAGTCGATTTGGGTCGAGCACGTTTGGAACCCTGGAGCGCGGTGTGCGCGGCTCGACAAAAGGATTGATGGGGGAGGGTGGAGTCGTGTAAAACCGCCGCATGAAAGTCCACTGCCCGAGTTGTGACAAAGTCCTGTATAGCCGTCGGCTGGCGCGCTGCGGCTTTTGCTGGGCGGAGATTCCCAAGGCGCTTCGATTCACGGAGGAAGAGATCGCCGCCCTGGACCGCAGTCTCGCGGAGTCGGCGGCACGACGAGAAGAGAATGAACGCGAATATGAAGAGCGGGAGGCGAAGCGCCGGGCCGATACCAACTCGGATTCTGCCTTTCACACCTTGTTTTAAGCCTTCGCCACCTCATGAGATCTGTCTTTGTCATCTCCCTGGCCGCTTCATTGTTGAGCTTGGTGGGCGCGATGGCGTTGTCTTCGATGACCGTTATTCCCGATCCTGATGCGGTCAGTTTCCACGCCTTCTCGATGACTGTGGTCGCTGTTTTCTTCCCGTTTTGGGTCAGTTCAGCTTACCGGACGCGACCGCAGAACTCCGTGCAGTCGGGTGAGTGCCGGACAAAGTGGCTGACGCGTGCCTGGGAGGCCTTTGGCGTGCTGTATTCGCTCGCGATTCTGGTCTTTGTGCTCGGGTAAGCTCGAAATGAGCAGGGATGTTGTGATAAGCATCCTCCGGTTCCAAGCCCAACGCCGATCCGTCATGTCGATGCGGTGCTGTATCAAAGGCCAACGTGCCTTTCGTATCACAGCGAAGGGTTGCCCGCGCAGCGGGCTACCCTGGTCACTTGAAGCACCGGTCTCCTATCAGGCGGGAACCCCAACGTGGGTTCCGAATCTGCGGGGTCGTGGGTGATTGCGAGACGGTTTAAAGAGACGGAACCCACCTTGGGGTTCGGGCTCAGGGACATCTTCGTGCGGGTCAACCCAGGGGAGCACTCGCCAAGGCTCGGCACCCCTGGGCTATGTGACGCAAGCCCGTTGGTCTTGGTTTGGAGTGTCGTCCATGCGCGAACCTTCGTGTTTCCGGGGATTCCCTCAAGCCTTATCGCGGGTGCATGTGCACGTTTTCGCAGTGTCGTGAGCTTCAGTTGTCATGTTTTGTCATGCAACCCATCAGCCCAAACGAATGATTTCGCAGGGTTGTTCAATCCGTAGGAGTCCACCATGTGGGTGCAAGCCAATTCTGGATTGAAACAGCTGAGTTTGGCAGTCCTGATTAGACCGATAGGTCATTTTGGGACTCACGAAATCTCCCACCCAATCGCTTGTTCATTCCCTGCTGCCATGATTTTCTGAACTTCATCCCGCATGAGCCTCGCCCTGCCCAGCCATTCCAAGATTCAGATCACCCCCACGGGCCTCGACGTTCTTTCACCCCTCACCTTCAAGGAGTGGAGCCAGGTCGCTTCCTCGTTGGGCAACGCTGCGCGCGGCATCGCTTTTGTGATCGGTGACTGGCTGGTCTATGGCGATGCCAACTTCCGCAACGGCCCCGCCTCAAGCCGTGTCGCCACCGAGGCTTACCATGCCGCCATTCTGGCCACGGGACTGGATCGCACCACCCTGCAAAATTACGCCTACGTGGCCAGGCGAGTCGCCAGGAACCGCCGCCACGAAGCCCTTGCCTGGGAGCATCACAAGGTGGTTGCCAAGCTTGCTGCCAGCGAACAACGCCGCTGGCTGGCGCTCGCCGCGCCCAAGAAAAACCAGCGTGCCCTGAGCACCCTGCGCCTGCGCAAGAGCATCATCGCCGGGCGGGTGCTCACGCCTGATGAAATGATTCAGGACCCTGCGGACCGGGGGCAGAAGAATCACATGCCACAGATCAACAGGCTCTTGGCCTGGTGGGACGACATGAAGGCGAACAAGTGGCCGCAGCGCGCCACGGTTGAGCAGGTGGAAGCCCTTTTGCGGGACTTCAATTGGGTGCTGAGGATTCGGCACGAGATCAACCTGATTGCTGAGGTCAAACGCGGCAGAAAACCCTGATGGCCGTTCCCCAAAATCCTGTAATTCTCTTCAGCTACAGCCTTCCTGTAGGCGGCAGGGAGTTTTTGATTCGGGTCATGTCCTCCAGCCAGATCGTCTGGGATGATTATCAGGCCCGTCGTCAATGCTGCGGCCCAACGGCCCCCATGACTGCCAACGACAGCTTCACCGTGTCCATCGTGGTTGACCCTGCCCTGACGGCCTGGTTTCAGGAGGCGGCTTTCATGCTCGCGAATGGCTCCTGGTCCACCAAGCACGAGGAGAATCTCGATGGCATGCTTGCCTCCATCTTCTGGCATCAGGTCAATCCCCGCCTGCCGAGTCCGTTGCCCATGCCATGAACTTCTTCGCCTAGAGGGCCTGATAAATTTGGACGATTGGCAGCAGGTCGCGTTTGAGCTGTGCACGTTGTCGAGGGGATGCCTTCTCCAGCCACCTCCCCTGCTGAAGGTGGCTCCACCAGGCGCAGAGTCGGTTCACCTGGGGAATGTGGTTGGGAATACCACGATCGGCGGGGTCGAGCTTCAGCTCCTCAATCTTCAAGAGCCTTCCAGCCAGGATGCTTTTGCGCAGACGCCGGGTGGAAATTCTTTCCCCGCTGTCAGCGGCGACTTTCAGCCAGCGTGCCTGCTGCCCCTCCTCCAGCTTCGCCACCACCTTGTGGTGTTCCCAGGAAAGCCCCTCATGACGCATCGCCTGCGGCACACGCCTGGCCACATGCGCATAGGTCGCCAGCGTCGTTCGGTCCAACCCAGTCGCCTCAACCGCTGTGGCGTAATCTCTGGCGGACACGCGTGCCTTTGATTTCATGCTGGGGGAGGTAAACTGCTTCTCTCCATACACCAGCCAGTCCCCGATGAGAAAGCCGATGCAGCGGGAGGCCTCATTGAGTTTGGGGGCGAGCGAGGCCCATTCAGCAAAGGTGAGTGTGGAATGCACCGAGAGACCGGTGCGGGAGACAGTGAACTTGGAACAGTCAGGGAGGGTGAGGCTCATGGAAGGAGGTTTTGCTGGTTGAGTTCGTGGATGCGGCGGCGGCGATAGCTTTGGCGGGCTTCCGGGGAGCGCATCGCGCGGCTGGGGTTGAGATTGAGGGCGTCGGTAAATTCCACGCAGCGTTTGCTGACGGCCGCGCGGGTGACGCCGTAACGACGGGCGATTTCCGTCATCGAATCCCCGAGGTAGGAGATGCCGGTGGCCAGGGCGAGGCACTCCACGGAGAGGCGGACGTTATCCTTGCTCAGCAGCTCGCCCACGAGCCGGCGGACCAGGTGCAGCACGTCCTCCCTTCCTGGGCCTGCCGTCTCAGGATCCGATTCCTCTTCAAGGCCCTGTTCGAAGTCCTCGGGCAGGACGGAGCACCGGCTGGAGTCTGCCGCGTCATGATAACCGCTTCCGGCAGTGTCGGCCATGAGGGGCTTTTCCAGTCCCATGGCTGCCAGCTGCTGGCGTTCCTCGGGAGGGAGGGACTCCACCCATTCCCGGTAGGCCTGCTGGTAGTCGGCATCACTGCTGCGCTGCCTGCGGGTGTAGTTCGTCTCAGGATCCTCCTCGCCGCAGCTGCCTGGATGGGTTGCAGAGGGTCTCACGGAAGCACCTCCTTGGAGCGAGGAGTGGGTTGATCCTGACTCAGCAGCCAGCCTACCACCTGGGCCGGATCAAAGCGGACAAGGCGGCCGATGTGCACAAAGGGCAGCCCCTCCCTCCGCAGATAGCTGACCTGCCGGAGGCTGCAGCGGGCGTAATGTGCCACGTCGCGTGCTGTCCAGAGGTGTTGCCCTGGCTGCGCTTTGTCGGGCGTGCCTGCCCCTGATTGCATGTTATTGCTCATGCACGGGGGGCGATGTCAACCAACCGGCCATCTTCGTTGCGCAACGAAGATGCCTAGAGCCAGCCGAATCAGCATCGGTTGACATGAACCCCGGAAGCATGAACCAACCTGCCTCCCCCCGCCCACACCCGTGGCTCACTGAACCGGAACTTGCCGACCTGCTGAAGGTCAGCGTGCGGCACCTCATCAACCTGCGCAAGGTGGGATTGCCCTACTTCCAGCTGGGATCCGTGGTGCGCTACGACATCGTGGAGGTGATCGGTTACCTCAAGCTCCATCGGAAGCTTCCTTCGGAACGGACCAAGAATGCGTCCACCCAAAGAGAGGAGGCGGCACAATGAGTGCGGACTGGCCCCTGATCCGCCGCAGCTACGAGGGCAGCGGCAAGTCCCTGAGGCGTGTGGCCGAGCAGTTTGGCGTGTCAGTGTCCACGCTGCTGAAGCGTGCGGCGCGCGAGCAGTGGAAACCACACCGGCCTGCTGATTCCGTTTCCGGGGCTCAGAATGGAATCAGAGGAATCAACGAGCCTGGGCTTGATTTCAAAATGGAATCAGCGGGTGGAATCACCCCACCCGGACCAGGCGAGTTTGATTCCATTTCCGAGGTTCAGTATGGAATCAGAGGAATCAACGAGCCTAGGTTTGATTCCAAAATGGAATCAGCGGGTGGAATCAACCCTCCCGGGCCAGGCGAGTTTGATTCCATTTCCGGGGTTCAGAATGGAATCAGAGGAATCAACGAGCCTGGTTTTGATTCCAAAATGGAATCAACGGATGGCATCAACCCACCCGGGCCAGACGAGTTTGATTCCACTCCCGGCCGTGCCTGGAGCATTCCCGAAAGCATCAATGCCTGGGACCGCCTGGGTGCCGCCAGCTTCTATCTCAAACACCTCGGCTGGGCCGTGCATCACCTCCAGCCTCCGCACCGGGGCGATGAAAAAGAGCGGGGCAAAAAGCCCTGCTCCAAAGGCTGGCGTGACCATAAGGCAGCCGATGTGACCCCTGAGGACATTCAGGAGGTGTTTTCCTCCCGCACCCCCTATAACCTCGGGGTTGTCGTGCGGCCGCCCTTTGTCGCCGTGGACCTCGACAGCAAGCCTGACAGCGGTGCCTCGGTCAGGGCCTGGCTCGCGTCTCGTCCTGAATTCGCCGCCGTGCCCAGGGAACGCACCGGAGGCGGTGCCCACCTGCATTTCATCTGCCGCGATCTGCCCGAGGGCGTGCTCAAGTCCAAGAAGGCGGTCACCTGCCAGATCCATGAGAAGGTCAGTGCCGAGCTCTACTTCGATGGTCTTAACCTGGTGCTCAGCCCCTCCGTTCACAAAAGCGGTCACCGCTACACCTGGGAGGTGACCGGGCCAATCCCCGAGGTGAGCTGGGAACAGCTGCGCCAATGGTTCGGCTTTGAGGCTCCGGAGGCACCCAAGCGCGGTCGTCCTGCGAAGGATGCTCCCTGGTGGTCAAAATGGCAGGAAGACCTCCGCACGCTGGATCTGGTGAAGGTGGCTGGGGAGCTGGGCATCCTGGGGGAATGCCTGGATCCTGACACCGCCAAGTGGGCCGTGCGCTGCCCCTGGCATGACCAGCACAGCGAAAAGCCGAAAGGCGAGCCTGGTTCTGACACGGTGCTCTTCAACGCCCCGGGCACGCTGCCGGCCTTCCGCTGCCTTCACTCCCACTGCGATGGGCGCGGCATCCGGGAGTTCATCGGCTGGTGCGAGGGACAGCGCCCCGGGGTCATTGCCGCTCATTGCACCGGGCTGCGCGTCTGGCAGCCCGGCGCACAAGGCAGCGACGGCCGTCCGAAGTTGGAGCTTCCCGGCACTGGCAGGAGCCACAGTGAGTTCGCCGCCGAACTGGGGGCGGTGATTGGGCCGAAGCTCGACTTGTTCCAGTTCTCCCGAAACGTCGTCGAAATCACGGTGGTGAAGGAGGCTGATGCCCGGGGGGCGATCCCGGGGGCCATGCTGCACACGCTGAAGCCTGCGGACCTGGTGACCGCCGCCGAGCGCTCTGTGGAAACCGGTGTGCTCAGGCAGGATGAGGCAGGCGACAGCGTGTTCATGTCCAAGAGCATGGCCGAATCTGACGCACGTGTGGTGCTCTCAGCCCGGCAGTTCCTCTCCAGGCTGCCCCGGATCGTCCGCCTGCTGGACGTCCCGGTGCCGATTCTTCACGAGGGAAAGGTGGTCTATCCCGGGGCTGGTTACGACGAACGATTTGGCACCTGGCTGAGCCCCGACGCTCCGAAACTGCGCTCGATGGGCTTTGAGGAAGCTCTCCGCCTTCTGCTGGGCGAGCTTTATTGCCCGCCGGAACAGGGCGGGTTCTGGTGGCAGGACGAACAGGCGAGGGTGCATGCCTTGGCCCGCCTCATCACGCCGTTCTGCCGGGGGCTGATGCATTGGAAGCGCACGCCGCTCTGGATCTATGACGGCAATCGTGAGGGCTGTGGCAAGGACACCTGCGCCGATGTCACCCACGTGCTTTACACCGGGCGCTCGATCATCTGCGCGCCGCTCAACAAGGACGGCGACGAGGAAATGAGGAAGCGGATCACCTCCGCCCTGATGGCGGGCAGCCGGTTCTTCCACCTCGCCAACATGAAGGGCCACGTCCGCTACGCCGCCCTTGAGGCTGCCACCGACAACTCGGGCATCTGGGAGGACCGCCGCCTCGGCGTGAGCGAAACCCTGGTCCTACCCAACGAGACGGAGTTCAGCTTTTCGGCCAACAACGCCACCTGGGAGCCGGACATCGAGCGCCGCTGCCGCCGCATCCGGCTGAGGTTCACGCCGGAGGACATCAACGGGCACCGCTACCGCCAGCCGAACCTGCTGGACTGGGTGCGGCAGAACCGCTCCGAGCTGCTGTCAGCCATTGCCGCACTGGTCGCCCACTGGGTCGGCAACGGGTGTCCGCCGGGGCCCAGCCCGTTCACCTCGTTTCCGGAATGGGGGAGGGTTGTCGGAGGGATCATGGCCTCCTGCGGGCTTCCTGATCCTTGCCAGCCGCACGCCGAGAGCCAGTCCTCGGGCGATCAGGACACCCGCGCCATGCGGCAGTTCTTCGGCCTGGGGCATGAACGCTTCGGCAGCGAATGGACGCCCAAGAACACGGTCTATGACTGGGTGCGTGAGGTGGAGGAGGTGCAGGAGCTCTTCGACTGGATCGACTTCACCCAGAAGCGCGGCATGGTCTCGTTTGCCAAGCTGCTCGCCAAGTTCGACGGGCGAGAACTCGGAGGCATCGTCTTTAGCGCCCAGCGGACCTCGGCAAATTGCTGCAAATACCGGTTCTTCCGCCCTTCCACGGAGGCCGCTCTGGACCTCACTCCCGCATCCTCGGGGTCTTCCACAACAGTGAGGTGTGAGGTCGAGGGAGGTTTTTCCAGTCGTTCCGTGTGCGAGGAAAAAAACGGAACGGATGAAGAGAATAAAAAGCATTTTAAAGAGTCTCTACAAAAGGGCCTGCAAAACCTCACTTCACCTCACACCTCACTGTCGGCGGTGTTTTGCAGTGCGCGGAGCGACCTGGCGCGGATCTGCGCTGACCTGGAAGGGGCCATGGACATTGCGCTGGACCTGGAAACCTATGGGCCAGGCAGGGGCGATGCTCTGGATCCCTGGAAGGGTGAAATCCGCCTGCTCACCCTTGCGCGCAAGGACGGTCCCCTCTGGTGCCTGGATCTGCGCGCCATCGGCTACGACCTCGGTCCTCTGGTGCCCATCCTCCAGGCGGCAACGCTGATCGCCCACAAGGCGACCTTCGACCTCCTCTGGCTGCGGCAAAAGTGCGGACTCCGAGCCTCCCGCGTGTTCTGCACACTCACCGCCGCCCGCCTGCTCACTGCTGGCACCAAGCCCGGCAACGACCTCGACAAGTGCCTGGAGCGTTACCTCGGCATTGCTCCAGCCCCTGATCACAGCCGCTCCGACTGGGGTTCGATGTTCCTCACCGAAGATCAGCTCGCCTATGCCGCGCGTGATGTGCTCCATCTCCAGGCGCTCTCAAACAAGCTCTGGGGCCTTCTCGAAGGCGATCAACTCGATGTGGTGGGCCGGCTCGAATTCGATCTCGTGCCCGTCATCGTCGAGATGGAAGCCGCCGGCATTGCCGTGGACAAAGCCAAGCTGCGCGAAATCGAAACGAGGGCGCGCTCCTCCGCCTCCGACCATGCCGGGATGCTGCGTCAGAAGCTCAACCTGCCCAAGCTCAACCCTGGCAGTCCTCAGCAATTGCTTGAAGCGCTCAAGGCCGCAGGCATCGAGCTGGAGAACACCAACGAGGAAACCCTCAAGGCGGCGGACGATGGCGAGATCATCCCGCTGATCATCGACTACCGAAGCGCTGAAAAGCTCGCCCAACAGGCGGCTTCGTTGCTGGAGTGCGTGAAGCAGGACGGACGCATCCATGGCCGCTTCGATCCGACGGGCACAGCCACGGGACGGTTCTCGTCGAAGGACCCGAACCTGCAAAACGTGCGGCGTGGTGAACTGCGCACCTGCTTCGTGCCTGAGGCTGGTAACAAGCTCATCGTCGCCGACTACTCGCAGATCGAGCTGCGTGCGGCTGCGGTGATCGCTGGCGAGAAGAAGATGATCGAGGCCTACAAGAACGGTGTGGACCTGCACAAGCAGACCGCTTCCGAGGTGCTGAACAAGCCTTTGGACGAAGTGACCAAACAGGATCGTCAGCTCTCGAAGGCGACCAATTTTGGATTGCTCTACGGCCAGAGCGCTCCGGGCCTCGTGCGCTATGCCGCATCGAGCTATGGCGTGCAGATGGAGCTGGACCAGGCCGAGCAAATCCGCCGGCAGTTCTTCCGCACCTACGACCGTCTGCGCCAGTGGCATGGTGTCAGCCACAACCAGGCGGACGCTGGTGCCCGCGAGGTCAGAACCGTGCTGGGCCGCCGCCGCTTGATCCCGGAAACCGCTTCCGAATGGGAGCGCTTCACCGCGCTGGTGAACACGCCCGTTCAAGGCGGCTGCGCCGATGGCATGAAGCAGGCGCTCGTGCTCCTGGCCCAACGTCTGCCCATTGAAGCTCGCCTCATCTCCACCGTGCATGATGAAGTGCTCGTGGAAGCTCCCGAGGCGATGGCGAATGCAGTCTGCGATCTGGTCCAAGCCACCATGATCGAAGCGATGGCCGCCCTGTTCCCGCAGGTGCCCATCGAGGTCGAGGCGGGGTCATGTTCCAACTGGGGCGAAAAATGAAAGCAGCCACCCCCATGCACGACCACTACGATGATGAACCGCCCATCAGCGAATCCTATGTCGCTAGGCAGCGCGAGCGCGACGAGCGCTACCAACGCGAATACGCCGAGTGGATCAACTCCCTGCCGCCCGAGGAGCGCCGCAAGTTCAAGGAGATGGGTTTGGACAAAGCCTATCTGCCCTCCGGCTCTGGTGGTGCCACCAAGGACGCCGCCGAATCCTCCCGCGCCCGCTGCGAGGATAGCTACGAAGAGCCTGAGGAACTTGCCTCCGAGGCACCTCCCCACCAGGAGACTTCGCTCATCGAGCCATGTTCACGCCATCCGCAGTCTGCGGATGCTGAGAGCCTCCACGAGGCCCTCCGCCGCCTCGTTGGCGAAATGCTCATGCAGAGCAACGCTAGCCTCTCGCTCGACTGTCTCGCCCCGGTCACCGGCCTTGCCTACTTCGGCGATACGATGACCGAGATCGCCAAGCGCCACGACGTGACCCGCGCGGCCGTCTCCAAACGCTGCGTCGAGTTGACGCAGTCCCTCAATCTAAAACCCAGCCGCGCCATGCGCTCACTGCTTGCCCGCGAGAGCTACCACAAAGCCCGCATGAACCATCTCCGCATCAATCCATGAAACCCACCCGCATTGACTCGAAAATCACCCTCACCCGCACTGGCCTGCAAATCTCCGACGAGCTGAGCTTTGAGGAATGGCAGTCCATGGCCTCCCGCTTCGGTGCAGCCATGTCCAGTGCCGCCTTCGTCATCGGCGACTGGCTCGTCTATGGCGAGGACCACTTCCGTGGCCAGCAACGCTTCCCCGGCTTTGAAAGCGAATCCATCGGCACTCGCCGCGTGGCCGCCGAAATCTACAATGAGGCCCTGCGGCTCACCGGTCTGGACCGCAGCACTCTCATCACCTACGCCTACGTGGCGCGGCGTGTGCCCGCTTCGTTGCGCAACGAACAACTCTCCTGGGAACATCACAAGGCGGTAGCCAAACTCGACGGGGAGCAGCAACAACGCTGGCTGCAGATTGCCCTCGACGAGGCGGATGAGCATTTCGCTGCGGTGCCCACCCGACGCCTGCGCAAGAGCATCACCGCCGGCAGGCTTCTCACCATCGAGGAGATGACGCTCGATCCCGCCGACCGTGGCCGCCTCAACCACATTCCGTTCCTCAATCGCCTCAACGCCTGGTGGGTGCAGATGAAGGAGAACGGCTGGCTCAAGCGGGCGACCCGCGAGCAGAAGGAAACCCTCGTGCGTGATCTCAACGTGGTCACTCGCATCATTCAGGAACTCGAAAAATAACCCCACCCCACACCATTATGGACACCGACCAACCCCTCCAAGATCAAGCTCTCGAACACGTCCGCGAACTACTCGCCACCCACTGGCGCGATGCCAAAGACTCCGCCGACGAAGACGGCAAGTTCGCCATCGGCCTGCGCATCTCCGTTCTCAACGGCGCACCTGCCAAGCTCAAAGTGAAATGCAGTATCAGCAAAACGATCACTGACGAGATCGAGAGCCAGGTGGACGACCCGGAGCAGATGAAACTGCTGTGAGTGAGACTGAATACTCGTTCTTGATGCAGCTAGAACGTGGCTGAACCGAAAAGGATGGGAAAGGGCATGTATATTCTGTACCCATCTGGGTGCATTGGCAGTCGCTCAGGCGCTCGAAAGCGGTACCTTGCTAACGCTTGTCACACGCACTCCAAAAGCTGCCGCGCTTCGCGTTAGCTTTATTTCTGGAAATCTGCACATCGAAACCAGTCTCAAGTTAGTCGGGAGGCTGTCTCGTCAGCTCGCATCACCCTTCCGTCAGGGCTCTCAAAGCAGGAGCTTTTTTATCACGCAGCGCCAAGTTCCTCACCTCACGTGGCATCTGGCCCAGGTGATGCAGCAAGGCTGAACGCTCGATGAGCTGCACTGGCGGCAGTGCTTCGAAAGCTGCGATGAGTGCCTGCGCTGACTCCAGGTTATGGATCTTCGCCAAGCTTTTGCCCGCAGCCAGACGGACCTCTTCGTCTGGCTCAGCGACTAGGGCTCGAGCCAAGCCGCTGACCGCAGCGGGATTCTCGATGTCTGCCAGGACTTCGAGAGCCCGGGCTCGCTGCTGCGGGCGATCTGCCTCGTGCGCCAGCTCGGTGAGGAAGGCCACGGTGTCTGCCTTGGCCATGCGATTGATGGTGCGACACACGGCAGCGATCACGATCTCGTCTTGGCTCCAGCTCAAGATCGAGGTCACCGGCTCCAGCGCACCGTCTAAGCTGAGGGCGTCAAGCTCTGCCGCCATGCGTTGGCGGACCGTCTCTTCTGGATGGTGATGCAGAGCGTCGCTCCAAGCTTGCAGGGAGGCATCTGTGCCTTGGCGGATCAAAGACTCGCTAGTGTGTGAGGTCGCTGGAGCTGTAGCTCGGAGCGGCTGAGTGGATTTGGCTTGCACCACCTCGGCCACCTTTGCTTCTTGGCCATCAGCATGGTGCAGCGACTTTGTGGCGAAGCATAGGCAGGCGGTAAGGATGAGATAGAACAGGCGCTTGGTCTTCATGAGCAAAGATTGGCTGAGGGTGGATTCAAGGGATCAGGGACGGCGGGGAGTTGGGACATTGACGCCTGAGACGGTGAACGTGAACTCACGCTCATTCTCGTCGTTGGTGCGGATCTTCAGCACTCGGGTGCGGTTGTTGAAGTCGTTGGCTCCATATTTGATAGTGAATGTGGTGCTCATGCCAGGCTGCACGTCGGCGGCAGGAAGAGTAGTGAGGCTGAAGTGGTTCACGAAGTCATCTGGATTGACGATCGGGCCGGGCCCTGCGCCAGGAGTTGGAGGCGTGATGTTGGGCAGGCTAAAGTTGTCGATGTTCGAACGATTGGAGATGCGTAGCACATTACGGCCAGTGTTCTTAATTGTGAAGGTGCGGCTGCCGCTGCCTAAGATAGTGCCGTCCGTGGAGGAGGGCGTGGTATCTCCAGAGAAGATTTCCACTCCATTCCCAAACACTTCGATCTCAGGATACTCATTCAGGCGCTCGGTGTTTAGAGTGTAGATCACGCCCTCTTCTTCATTACGGCTTACGCGGATGAAGTAGGTGCCGGGGGCCAAATGAGCCTCAAGCAATGGGTTGGTCACCGTGTTGAAGTTTAGCAAATGAGTTGCCTGTCCATTCGCGCTTGCGATCACGGTGCCGCTGGCATTGAGCAAGGCCACTGCGGCAGCCGTTGGGCCGGTGACTTGTGCACGCACCACGCTGAACTCCAGCACCACCACCTTGAAGATGTCCTTGTCCGAAGCGGAGCTGAAAAAACCTGACCTGCTGGTCCAGAAGCCCATGCTCGTCGCAGTGCTCGTGGTGTCGCCATGATCATCCTTGAGGCTACGCAGGGCGTTCACCATGCCGAAGCCAGTCTTCTTGTCATAGCCGGTCACGTCCATGTCACGGCAGCCGATGATCATGCGGGACTCGATTTGATCCGGTGTCAAAAAAGGATCTTGGGACAGCATCAGTGCTGCTACTCCTGCTGCATAAGGTGCAGCAAACGAAGTGCCACTGAGGATGGCTGGCTCGTCAGAGACATCCGTGTCCACCGCGCACATCACGAAATGGCCTGGTGCCAAGAAGTCGACGCTGTCTGCGGCACGAGCTCTGCTGTTCTTCCACTGGGAGAAGCTGGCCCGACCGCCGTCCTTATTCGCTGCGCCAACGCCCAGCACTGAAGGACTCGCCGCTGGCCAGTGGATGCGGGCGTTACGTTCGAAGTCTGACACATCGGCATCATTGCCGGTGGAAGCGAAGTGGATCATGCCTTGTCTGCGAGTCTCGGCGAACTTGTCGTCCGCTCCCCAGCTGGGCCAACCTCCGCCGTAGGAGTGCACGGTGATGCGGGCACCTATCGACTGCGCCCAGTCCAGTCCCTCAATGAGCCAGCTGTCCTGTGACTCCAGCGCAACACGGCCATCCAACAGCCTGGGAATAGACCAGCGCACCGACACGACCTTCACGTTCGGAGCTACGCCGCAAGCGGCGAAGGCATTGTTCATCTTGCCGCTAATACAGCTGGCAACTGCTGTGCCGTGCCACTGCCCGTCCATGTTGCGACGCGTGCCTCCATTTCTAACCGGCTCATCCGTGAAGTCTCGACCGGGTATCTGATTGATCTCAGGATGATTCTGCTGCACGCCGCCATCGAAGACTGCCACAATCACTGACGAGTGCCCAGCGGTTACATCCCAGGCCCAGTCTGCATCCATGTCGAAGCCACTGATACCGCCAAAGCTGGCTAGCTGGCGCAATCCCCAGCTACCTTGATCAGTGAAACCGGGATCCATTGGCACCATGTCGCACCACTGCACCCGACGAAAGTCTGGCTGGGCAATGGCCAGCCCAGGATGAAGCGCCAGTTGGTTGGCCAAGTCCAAGACCCGAGCTCCGTCACGCAGGTTCGTGTTTAGGACAAAGGTTCCGTTGCTACCAAGGGCCCGCGCGCTGGTGATGGCGGAGTTGTTCAGCCTCTGCAGCAGAACGGTCAGATCCACCCCTGGCTTCACTTTGACGACTATTGACTGGCTGGGTGTCATCTCTGTGCCATCGCCAGTGTCGAAGACTGGCGAGACAAATGCTACATCTGCTCGCTGAAGCACTTCAGTGACGCGGAGCCGAACTGCGGTGGAGGCGGTCATGCTACGAACCTTGGAAGGCTCAGTGAGCTTCGCCCAGCCGGAGGAGTGTTCGACTTGAGCCTCTCCCAAATCCGGCTTGGCCAGGACTTGGCTGGCATCCGTGAGCTTGATCATCACATGATCAGGCTTCGGAGTCAGCGCGAGCTTGCGGCCAGCGTGGTAGGTGAAGAGGTCTTGAGCGGTTGAGATCGCTGGCAGTGCCAGAGCGAGTGTGAGTGAGATAATAAGTGTTGTATTCATAGGGCAACGCAGACCGGATGCCCGAGGAGGGAGAACTTGCGCAGATTGTAGATTTTTTTGGGAGCGCAGTACGAGCAGGAAGCACTTTGAAATGCGGAAGCCTGTCGCAGCTTTTTACGAGCGGGCCCTGCTGGCGTGTAGTGAAGAGAGGTCAGCCCCCCACCCCGTCTCAGCTCCACGTTCAGGCCAAACTCGATCCGGACCCTCAGCTGCAGTGCCGTTGACAGCCTTTGCAGGCCATGCCCCGCCTGCGCTACCGTGCTCCCAAATCTCCCTCTCGACTCGAAGAACGCTTCCTGATGCTCTGGAAAGCCGTCGAAGGACCGCCGCTACAACGCGAGTTCCGATTCCATGAAAAACGCAAGTGGAGGGCAGACTTCGCTTATTTACCCGGTCGCGTGCTGATCGAGATCGAGGGCGGCATCTGGGTGAATGGCCGCCACAACCGCGCCGCAGGGTTCAATGCCGATCTGGAGAAATATCTGGAGGCGAGTCTCGCTGGCTGGCGCGTGTTCCGATTCGGGCCGGATCAAATCACGATGGAGAATGTGCGGCGGCTCTTGGACCTCATCACTGAAGAACTCGATGAGTGGTTGCAGTTGAGACCCGGACCGATGGAAATTGCCGCCGACAAATAGCGCAAAGCAAAAGAGCGTGCGGCGTCCAGCGCCCCCCACACCCCATGAAGGCGAACGATCCAAACTCTGAACGGGTCAGATTCACAACGGATCTCGCGCATCGGTTGGGCGTGTCGAGGCAGTCAATCAACCATTGGCGGCGCAGAATCGATGCGCCGCAAAAGCAGACGGATGGCTGGAACGTGCCCGCCTGGCAGGACTACATGCGGCACCACAAACTCAATCAGGCTGGCGTGCTGTCAGCCAGCGATGTCGCCAATGAGGTAGCTGCGGCGATCCGTTCACGCCTCCCACCGCAAGTCCGGCGGGAGCAGTTGGGACGCTTTCTCCAGTTCGCTCTGCCAGTCATCCCAGTGTTCTTTGAGCCGCACCAGTCCATCGCACGGTACGGGCAGTGAGACGTCATTCCCACATGCGTGCTTTACAGATATGGGTCAGTCGCACACTGATAGCAACTCGCCAATCAACTGGTTATCAACGCATTGTAAAAACGACACAGTGGCAAATCTGTAAAGACACCTCGAAAAAAGTGGAAAGCACAAATTCGCGTTTGCATGGAATTTGCGTGGTGGTGTCCCAACCCAGGGTCACAAACGATCTCGGAAAGAGATTTCCTGGCTCGGAGCGGCACACATCGGCACTCTACTGTAAGGACTCAGATCACAAGCAACGTTCTAAACTCCAGTCTAACTCTTCTCGTCATTCCAGGAATCCAAAGGCCGTCAAATCACCGCCCACCGCATCAAGCAACTGGGAGAGAGTCGGCGGCTTGTAGTCCTCGCCATAAGCCTCCGTTCCATTCGAGTGTTTGAGTTTGGCGTCTTGGAGGCCGCTTTACATCTGCGTTAAGACGCATAAACTTCTTGCACAAAGATGTGCATCAGGCTGAATCCATTCAACGCAGGAAACTAGCCCAGACATTTCGTTCAATGTTCGACCCTAAAGCACGCCATAACGAATCGTGGTCTATCGCAGACCGCATCTCTCCGAAGGTTAAGTCGCTGGCTTATTGCACCGTAAATTGCGCTAACCTTCAAGCGGCGCTCGGGCCCCAAGCCGTCGGAGACTCCATTGGCAATTCTCTTGAGCACAGGCTTCAAACATCCGAGTAGAAAGCTGCGGGCCAAAGTAGGAGGCCGGGGCATGTTCGAAGCTGAAGTATTGGCGAATAGTACCCAGAAGCCGATAAGTGAGAGAATCAACGTGAGTCCAATACACACAATCCAATAACCGAAAACGTTGATCGGCTCCACATAGACGGCGAGTGCGTTGGGAATGCTAAGCTTTGGTCTATGGCGTGCTTCCACGCGCAGCGCTCTACATCCTACGAGTTGACCAAGCAAGCTCTCACCGATCTGGCCGAGGCGCTGCAGTTCACGCCCAAGGTCATCGTCGGTGAGAAAACCGTGCTTCAATAGGATGCCAAGATTCGGGAACTGGCCACGGCCTCCAAGAACTTTGAACACACTTATGCTTACACCCATTCATGGTTGGGCAGCACCAAGACGATTGAACTCAAAGGGCAGTTTCTGGCCAAGGCAGGTTTCCATGTGAATGATCAGTTCACGCTCACTACAGACGAGCGCACCGCATCTGCCGTTCTCCGCCATTCCTCCGCATCCGCCAAAGGCTGGGAGCCTCCCTCCATTGAGGAGCTTTCCGCGCAATTGCCGCAATACCAGATTGAAGCCCTGCTGGGCCGAGGTGGCATGGGGGCCGTATACAAGGGCCGCCAGACCAGTCTCGACCGCCCAGTTGCCATTAAGATCCTGCCCTTGGAGATGGGCGAGCATGACGCCACCTATGCACAGCGCTTCAAGAACGAGGCGCGGGCCATGGCCAAGCTCAACCACCCGGGCATCGTAGCGGTGTATGACTTCGGAGAAACCTCCGGCGGCCTTATGTTGCTTCGCTACGCTCGCCCTTCGGGCTAGGCCGTGTTTGAAAACCTGTCGATTGGCGGATTTGGAGAGTTGAAGTAGAAGGGAGTGCCGATGAAAACACAACGCTTTGCATGGTGGGGGCCGCTCAAGCAGCGGCTCAAAAAAATGGTGCGCTGAAAGCGGGCGGCAGACCCAGGGCAGGGTTGGACATGGTGCTTGATGCGTTGTTCTACCGCCTGCGCAATGCAGGTCCTTGGCGAGACCTGCCCGAGGGCTTCGGCCCCTGGCGCACGATCTACGGCTGGCATAGGCTCTGGGCGCGTGAGGGTCTATGGGCACGAATGCTCGCCCGGATGGCCCGCAAGGTCCGAAACAGAATCCGACTGGTCGATGGCACGCATGTGCGGGTGCATCAGTGCGCGGCCAACCCCAAGGGCGGAGCTGCCGCCCAGGCCATGGGCAAAACACGCGGCGGGCGCAACTCCAAGATCATGGCATTGACCGACGTGCGCGGGCTGCCGGTGAAGCTCTCCTTGATCGAAGGGCAGGCTTACGAGGGCCACCACGTCATCGAACTGCTCGATGACCCGCGCGGTTTGATGGTGGTGGGGGACAAAGGCTTCGACGATGACAAGCTGCGCAAGCAGCTCGGAGAAGTTGGGGCCGGGCACTGCTTCCCGAGCAAATCCAACCGCAAAAAGAAGAGTAGGCTCAACAAGAAGCTCTACCGGCAGCGCTACCGTGTGGAGAACTTCTTCTGCCGTCTCAAACGCTGGGCCTGCGCCAGCACCCGGCGCGACAAGCTTGCGTTGCACTTTCTTTCCCTCATCCAGTTCGCCTCCATCATCGACTGGCTCAGATACGGCTGTTGAGGGTTTTCAAACACGGCCTAGCTGTCTCGCTGCGCTCGGCTTCACAATGACCGTGGCAGCCAGTATGGCAGCCACTCCTAGCGTCAGCTTTTGATGCAAGCTGGTATGCGTTAGAGCATGTCCGCTCGGGCAAACCCGTCTCACAACGCCTGGACAAAGTCGTTCATGGGCACGCTCAAGACCGAGATACTGCAAAATAGACGCTTCATCAATGCTACCGATGCTCGCCGCGAACTCTTTGCATACATCGACTCCTACCACAACTCGCAGCGCCTGCACTCCTCGCTCTCATATCAATCCCCCGACTCTTTCGAGGCCGACTTAGCTCTCGCCAAATAACTATCCTTTCGGTCCAAATATCGGTGGCATCTCATTTCGCCGAATAATGAGGTAACCCAAACTAGACTTTAGAGCACCAGCTGATTTGTGGAATGAGTGAAGGAATATTTATCCTTCATGTTTGTGCCGCGCCTAGAACCTGCATGTCCCGGCCACTTCCGAAGCAAATTTCCTATCAGACAAACTGGGAATGATAAGCAAAGCTCGGATTGATTATTGGTTTTAGCCTGTGAATTCAAACAACAAAAAACCATCCGTACCCGCCGATTTGCTGATGGCGGCCAAGCTCCTGGCCCATATCGGCGAGGAGTTGGCATTTGTGGTGCCAGAGCAGGACGCCGGACTGCTTCCCATCAACAGCTTTGTAATGGACCTAGAAGAACTGGCGGAGGGGAATGTTTCCAACGCTTGGGCGGGGGGATTGAAGGCCGCGCGCGGATGGCTGGACGAGGTTTTGGATGGCAAGGGCAAGTTTACCGCGGAGAACATCCGCCATTTCAATGAGTGGCATGCCTATATGTCTTCCGCCCTGGAGGCAGGGCCGAGTGGCGAGGGCATGCCAGCCTGGCCGGCGACCTGGGATAATAATACCGCGGCCGCTGGAACGTCAACCGCCTCGCCTCCTGAAGCTTCCGCCGCGCCGGCCGCGGACGAATCCGCCATTCGCCTCAACCTAGCCGAGGATCTGGAACTACTGAGGGAATTTCACAGCGAGTCCGTGGAACTCCTTCAGAGTGTCGAACAGGGTGTTCTTGTGCTTGAGGCCAATCCGGACGACGCCACCACCATTAATTCCATCTTCCGAGCCTTCCACACTTTTAAAGGTGGCGCAGGTTTTTTGCATCTCAATGCACTGCGCGATCTTGCGCACGAATTGGAGACCGTGTTGGATTTAGTGCGGCGCTCTGAGCTGCACATCGATTCCGGCATCATCAACCTGATCCTTGCAGGTGGGGATGCCCTCGAGCAATTCACCCGTGCGATCGGGGCCCAGCTCCAAGGGATTGATCCGGGTTCACCCATCGTCGTGCCCACATCCGACATCATCCGTCGTGCGAAAGCCGCTGCCCGTGGGGAAGCCGAGCCACCTGCTGTGGCTCCGCAGGAGCGGTTGGGCACTGACGCGCCCGCCTCTCAGATGCCCCCGCCGGAGCAGGCGCTCACCGCGCCCGTTTTGCAAACTGCGGCCGCCTCTGCGGCACCTCCTCCCCCTGTTCCCCCAGTCCGCGAACCGGTGGGTGGGGATCCAGGGGGAGGTTTTGTCAAAATCGACACGGCGAAGTTGGACAGCCTTGTCGATCTCGTGGGCGAACTGGTCGTCGCGCAGTCGATGGTCGTGGAAAATTCGGAGGTCCAAGCGATCCAGAGCTCGCAGTTCGTTCGGCAACTGCGTCAGCTCAGGCGGATCACCAGCGATTTGCAGAGCACAGCCATGTCGATGCGGATGGTGCCGGTCCGGGGTGCCTTCCAGAAGATGACCCGTCTGGTGCGCGATCTCGCGACAAGCGGAGGTAAGCAAATTCAGTTCCTCCTTGAGGGGGAGGAGACCGAGTTGGATCGGAATATGGTCGAAAAGCTGGGCGACCCCCTCGTTCACATGATCCGCAACTCGGTCGATCATGGCATCGAGTCGCAAGACGAGCGGATGGCCCGGGGCAAACCGGCGCAGGGCACGATTCGTCTCAGCGCGGCCCATCAGCGCGGCGGCATCGTCATTCGGCTTTCCGACGATGGCAAGGGGCTCGACCCCGCCCGCATCCGGGCCAAGGCCATCGAGCGCGGGCTGATTCGGGGCGATGTTGAAATGGACGCTTCTGAAATCGTTTCCCTGATCTTTCTTCCTGGTTTTTCCACGGCAGATGCGGTGACCGATCTCTCCGGTCGTGGCGTGGGCATGGATGTCGTGCGCAGCAACATCGAGGGCCTCAGTGGCAAGATCGAAGTCCAGTCCGTGCTGGGTGAGGGCACCACCTTCACCCTTCTGTTGCCGCTCACGCTCGCCATCATTGATGGCATGCTCGTCGGCGTGGGCGACGACCGCTACATCATCCCCACGCTATCCATTCGTGAGTCCTTCCGTCCCCAGCCCGGGATGGTTTCGACGATTCAGGGGCGGGGCGAAGTAGTGAGTGTACGAGGCCGCCAGACGCCGCTCCTGCGCCTTGGACGATACCTTGGACGCCCAGCAAGAGCCACGAATCTTGAGGATGCCATCATCGTGGTGGTGGAATCAGGTGATGCCGCCCGCGGTCTGGTCGTGGACGAATTGCTGGGTAAGCAGGAGGTCGTCATCAAGAGCCTCGGCCAAACCTTTAGGCATCAAAATCTGCTCGCTGGTTCGGCCGTGCTTGGGGACGGTTCTGTGGGCCTCATCCTCGATGTGGACACGCTTGTCAAAACGCCCACCCACTCAAACGCAATCGCAGCTGTAACCGCCGCCGCCCCCCACCTATGACCACCCCGCCCCTCAACTCGAACGCTGCTCAAGCCCAGGCTGGGCGCTATTTGACCTTTAGCCTGGGTCTGGAAACCTACGGACTGCCCGTCCTGAATGTGCGGGAGATCATCCGGCTTTGTCCGATCACGCCCGTTCCGCGGATGCCGGACTTCATCAAAGGTGTGATCAACCTCCGCGGCACGGTCATTCCAGTTCTCGATTTGCGCGCCAAATTTCAGATGGCTGAGGCTGTCTTTAGCGAGCGGGCCTGCATCATCGTGGTGCAGCTCCGCAGCCCCTCTGGCGGCAGCACACTGATAGGTGCGATCGTTGACACGGTGGAGGAGGTGGTCCAGTTCAATGAATCCCAGCTTGAGCCAGCTCCCGATTTCGGGGGCTCGCCCGAAACCCAGTTTATCCTAGGCCTCGCGACAGTGAGTGGCAGTGTCAAGACGCTGCTGGATCCCGAAAAGGTTTTCCTCGCCGAGGGCTTGCTGACTCTCTCTCCCGCTCAAGTCCCCGAACCCCAAACAACGCACTCATGAATTCGTGGACCATCTCCCGGCGTATCGGTGCAGGCTTTGTTGCCATGGTGCTGATTTCCGCCGCCCTGGGCTTCCTTGGCATGTCACGGCTCGGGGTCGCCAGCCGCGCCCTTGCGGTGGTCACTGACGACGTTCTCCCGAGCGTGCTCACTCTCGATGAGTGTGCCAGCCTCGCGCGCGACAACCTATTTTCCTGCCTCCGCTACGCCGACGCGGAGACCGTCGAAGCACGCAAGGCCCTTGAGGACCACGTCGCCTCGAACCGGTCCCGCATGGATGAACTGTTCCGCAACTATGACCCACAAATGATCGTGGACGACGAAGACCGCAGGTTGTTCGATGAGATCAGGCGGACCCGCGAAACCTTTGTGAAGGTCCGCGGCGACTACCTCGAGCTGGTGCGCCAAGGCCGGACCGAAGAGCAAAAGAAGATGCTCACGGGAGGGGTCATTCCTGCCTATGAAGCCTCGGTCAAGGCCGTGGATGCGGGCGTGCAATACAAAAAGACGTATGGGTTCGCCGTGAGCGAGGAGAGCAAGGCGGCCGCCCAATCTAGCATCCTCCTCCTGCGCATCGCCGTCGTTCTCACGCTGGTGGCGGCCGTGGTCTTGGCGTGGCTGATCGCCCGCTCCACCACCCGCGCTCTCGGAAGCCTTGCCACGAATCTCGATCTAGCCGCCACCCAAACCGCCGCCGCCGCGCGTCAGGTTTCGTCTGCAAGTCAGATGCTTTCTTCCGGGGCCAGTGAGCAGGCCGCCTCTGTCGTGGAGACCAGCGCGTCGCTCGAGCAGATAGCCGGCATGATCCGATCCACGGCCGATAACGCGGAAAAAGCCAGCCTACAGGCCGGCGAAGCCCATACACTCGCCCAGGCCGGTTTCCGGACCATGGTAGAAATGACGCAGGCCATGTCTGCGATCGACGCCGCGAGTGCCGACGTCGCCAAGATTCTCAAGAACATCGACGAGATTGCCTTCCAGACCAACATTCTCGCGTTGAATGCCGCGGTTGAGGCTGCCCGTGCCGGTGAGGCGGGCGCGGGCTTCGCCGTGGTCGCGGACGAGGTACGCTCACTCGCGCGGCGCAGTGCCGCAGCCGCGAAGGAGACTGCAGAAAAGATCGAGGCATCGATCATGAGCAGTCGCAGCGGCTCGGCGAGTTGTGCGAAGGTCCAAACCTCCCTTACCGAAATCGCCGCCAAGGTGTCCTCGACCGACTCGCTCGTTGGCGAGATCGCCATGGCTGCGCGCGAGCAGGCCCACGGCATCGAACAAATAAACGGGGCTATCAACCAGATGGATCAGGTGACGCAGAGCAACGCGGCTGGGGCCGAGCAAACGGCCGCCGCCGCAGAGCAAATGGATGCCCAAGCCAGCAACCTTAAGGTTCAAGTCGCCGGGTTGCGCGAGCTCATCGGTCGTTCGTCGGTCGGCACGGGTGACGCTGCCGGTTTCCAAACTTTTTCCGATAACCCGCCACAGCGTGCGCGTGCACACGCGGCACCATACCGTCGTTCTGCGCGGTCGTCGCACGCCTTGAATCCTTCCCAGTCTATCCCGATGCCTGGCGACCGCCCACCCGAAACGCCTCGGCTGCCCAGTTCCTAACCCTTCTTCAACGACCCGTGGTCCCCGTGAAATGACTTATGAAAGCTAATGGAAAACTCGCCAACCGGGCGCTCTTCGCGTCGGTCACCATCATCATGTTTCTTCTCGTCATCGGTGGCGTGACGCAGCGGATGCTGACGAATCAGAAGAAAGTCACCGCCGCCGAGGAGCGCCGCTATCAGTCCCGACTGCTCGCGGACGAATTGCGCCAGAGCTCGGACGACCTAACGCGCCTCGCTCGAACCTATGTGGTCACGGCGGACAAGCGCTACGAAGAGCAATACTGGGCGGTCCTCGACATCCGCAATGGAAAGGCACCACGGCCGGAGAATTACGATCGGATCTATTGGGATTTCATGGCTGCGGACGAGGTCAAACCGAGGCCGGACGGTCGAGTCATCCCACTTCAGCAACTGATGGAGGAGCTCGGTTTTTCGGCGGAGGAATTTGCTAAGCTCAAGGAGGCGCAAACCAACTCCGACAATCTCGTCCGGATGGAAACCGTCGCCATGAATGCGGTCAAGGGCCTTTTTGACGACGGCTTTGGCCAATTTTCTGTGAAAGGGGAGCCGAACTTGGAGATGGCTCGTCAGCTCATGCACAGCAGGGAGTATCATGCGGAAAAAGCCAGGATCATGAGACCGATCGACGAGTTTCTCGAGAAGCTGGAACGTCGAACCAGCGGGGACGTGCAGCTGCTTGTGCAGCAGGCCTATCGTCTCTTCTACACGCTGCTTGCCCTCGTCATCCTCGCCGTGCTGACGCTTGTCGCTCTCTGCATTTCTATTTTTGCCACCGTCGTCCGGCCGATCCGGCAGGTGATGGGCGAGTTGCAAAACACCAGTCTTCAACTCGACGCAGCGTCCGCGCAGATGGCGCTGTCGAACCAGACGCTCTCCTCAGGTGCCAGCGAGCTGGCGGCCTCGGTCGAAGAGACGAGTGCCTCGCTTGAGGAAATGTCGAGCATGATCCAGGCGACGGCCGAGAACTGTCTGAGAGCCAAGGCGCTGGCCTCCGAAACCCGCCTCTTTGCGGAGGGCGGCTCCGGCATGATGGGCGAGATGGTCGAGGCCATGGCGGAAATTGATTCATCGACCGCGCAGGTCGCTAAGATCGTCAAGGATATCGATGAAATCGCATTCCAGACCAACATCCTGGCGCTCAATGCAGCCGTGGAGGCCGCACGGGCTGGAAAGGCAGGCGAGGGTTTCGCGGTGGTGGCCGACGAGGTGCGCTCGCTCGCGCAACGCAGTGCCGCTGCGGCTAAGGCGACTGCGCACAAAATCGAGGTGGCGATCAACAGCACCCGCAAAGGCTCCCAATGCACGACCCGAGTCGGGGATTCGCTCGAGCAAATCACGAAGAAAGTGGTGGCGACAGATTCGCTGGTGGGGGAGATCGCCACCGCTGCCCGTGAGCAGGCCCAGGGGGTCAAACAGATCAACCAAGCCATTGGTCAGATGGAGAAGGTGTCGCAGGGCAATGCCGCAAACGCCGAGGAGACCGCAGCGTCGGCGGAGCAGGTCGAGGCTGAGGGCGAGGTGCTCAATGAGCTGGTGGGGCACCTGCGGGTGCTCGCGGGAGTCGGAGCCAACCACCAGCTCCCGCCAGGACCTCCTCCGAGCCACTTTTCGCGTACGCCAGTGAGAGCCTGGGTAGAACAGACGGCTGAAAGGCGATCGAACCGGCCAGCGGGACCGCTGCGGATCGGGGGCAGCTCCCGCCTCGAACTTCCCCCGGTCAGCTCGTCTGATGAAGGGAATTTCCGTGACTTTTGAGGAGTCGTTTTGCCACGTTCACACGCATGAGGGAACCGTTTGAAAAACTGCTTTCGGGCAAAACCTTTCAGATCCTGAGCGATCTGGTCTACCAGCACAGCCGCATTCGGCTAGGGCCCGACAAACAGTCCCTAATGGCCAATCGACTGCGTAAGCGCCTGAGCATCCTCCACCTCGAGTCCTACGAGGACTACTGTGACGTGCTTCATTCCCCGCACGGCTCAGATGAGGTCGAGGAAATGGTGGATCTGATTTCCACCAATCACACCCGTTTCTATCGAGAGCCCGAGCACTTTTCCTTCCTCACGCAACAGGCTCTGCCGGCGCTGGTGCAACCCTTGCGCGCCGCTTGCACGCCGCTGAGGCTGTGGTCCGCTGCGGCCTCCTCTGGTGAGGAGCCTTACACCATGGCGATCGCTGTGGCGGATTTCCTGCGCAGTCATCCTGGCTTGGAGTGGGAGATCGTGGCGACCGATATTTCCCGACGGATGCTGACGGTGGCCCACGAGGGTATTTACTCCATGGATTCCGTCAGACCAGTGCCGCTCGAACAGTTGAAGCGCTATTTCAAAAAAGGCGTGGGCGTGCGGACCGGTGTCTGTCAGGTCAAGCTGGAGCTTCGCAAACATCTGCACTTCGAACGCGTCAACCTGTTCCAACCGCATCTGCCTGTGCCCGCCAATCAACACGTGATTTTTTGCCGCAATGTCATGATCTATTTTGACCTACCCTCCCGTGCGCTGGCGGTGAAGCGGTTGGCTCAACATCTGGCACCCGGCGGTTACCTGATGGTGGGACACTCCGAGAGTCTTATGGGCATCAACCATGGGTTATATCCCGTGCAGCAGGGGGTTTTTCAAAAGACATGAAGTCGGTGTTACAACCAGTTCGGGTGCTGATCGTGGACGATTCGGCATTGGCTCGTCGTGCCATTCGTGCCGCCCTCGCCGGAGATCCCGAGATCGAGGTCGTGGGGGATGCCCGCGATGCCTATGTGGCGCGCGACCAGGTCCTCGCCCTTCAGCCGGATGTTATCACTCTGGACCTTGAGATGCCTCGCATGGACGGATTGACCTTCCTCAAGATTCTCCGAGAACATCACCCCGTGCCGGTGGTGGTCGTGAGTTCACTGACCCCAGCTGGCTCGGCCAAGGCAATGGAAGCGCTCAAAGCGGGCGCGCTCGATGTGATCGGAAAGCCTGGCGGCGGTCGGAGCCTGGGTGAAATCGCCCGGGAGTTGGCCTTCCACGTCAAGGCCGCCGGACGAAGCCGACGGGCCCGTGGGTCAGCGCAACCCTTTGTCGAAACGGCCAAACCCCTTGCGCCCGCGTTTGCAACGGACCGGTTTTCGCCGCGCCGTCTCATCGTCATCGGCGCCTCCACCGGCGGCGTCGAGGCACTGCGTTATCTGTTACCCCGTTTGCCTGATGGTCTTCCTCCGATCCTGGTTGTCCAGCACATCCCGGCCAATTTTTCCCGCACCATGGCCGAGCATCTCGACGCCTTGTGCGACTTTACGGTTCGCGAGGCGCAGGACGGTGACGAGTTGCGCCCGGGTCTGTGTCTCGTGGCACCTGGAGATTTCCATCTAGCTCTTGCTCGCTCGGGCCTCGGCTACCGCGTCCGGCTGACCCAGTCGCCGCCGATTCATCACTGTCGCCCTTCCGTGGACATCCTGTTTCGATCGGCTGCGGAGCAGGCCGGCGAACATGTTGTGGCGGCGCTGCTTACCGGCATGGGGGTGGATGGTGCCCATGGTCTCCAGTTGCTACATGCGGCCGGCGCCCACACCCTAGCCGAGGCCGAGGAGAGCTGTGTGGTTTTCGGCATGCCTCAGGCCGCGATCAAGCTGGGAGCCGCCGAGCAAATTGTGCCGTTGCCGCAAATCCCTCAAGCCATCCTCAAGATGCTCTCGCAACCGATTCGCAAATGACTTCGATGAACTCCAGCCTGGACTTGGAACCCATTGCCGCGGACGCTCTCCGTGATGTTTTCGCAAGCCGTTTCGAACGGCAACTGGTCTCTGTGTCTCTGGATGACATTCCGGAGGTGCCCGGAGATGCGCCCTGGCTGATCAGCACGGTGCACCTGGAGGGAAGCCAAGCTCGCGGGATCGTTCATCTCCAAGTTTCCGAATCCTTGATGGATCTTCTCAACAAGTCTCTCGGCGATTGCAGCAATGACCCGTCCGAGCGGGAGATAGAGCTTGTGGACCTGGCGGGGGAACTCTGCAACATGGTCGCTGGGCGGATTGGAGCGGCCCTCGCCACAGCAGGGCATCTCTTCACCCTGAGTACGCCGACCGTGCACCGGGGGCCCTCTCTGGGGAAGGGGAGCGACGCGGACAAGTGGAGTTCAGACACTGGCTGGACATGTGTTGGCGGGACGCTAACGCTAAAAATTCGGATTCAATGACCGCAGCCCTCCCCAAGATACTGACTGTTGACGACAGCAAAACGGTCCGCCGAATTCTGGCTGGGCTTTTTGCACCGTTGGGTTGTTTGATCTGCGAGGCGGCCAATGGTGAGCAAGGGTTGGCCGTGGCAGCCCTCGAGAAACCCGACCTCATTCTTCTCGACTACAACATGCCCGTCATGGACGGACTCACCATGCTGAAGCGGTTGCGCGAGGACGCCGCGCTGCGTCACACGCCTGTGATCCTGCTCACCGCCGAAACCGGGTTGAAAAACATCGCCGCCGCTGCCCGTCTGGGTGCGCGCGATTACGTCGTCAAACCCTTCCAAGATGAAGTGCTGCTGGCGAAAGTAGCACGGATCATCACTCTCGGACCCCGTTCAACTGCAAACGAACAACTCGAGGCGTCCGAAGGACCGCTTCCCACACAGTGAAATCTGATGCTGACAATTCCATGGAAATGAATGCCGCCACTCCCGAAAACCCACCATCGCAAACCATCACGCCCTTAATGTCCGCCATTGAGGAGGCCCCGGTCTTGGTGGTCGATGACAGCCGCACCATGCGTCTCGCCCTTACGCGGGAGCTCAACAAGCTTGGGTTCACCCGCATCACCGAGGCGGCCGACGGCCGTGAGGCCATCGAGAAGATTCGCCGGGAAAACTTCGATCTTGTGCTTCTCGATATGGAAATGCCCGAGTTGGACGGCATGGGCGTGCTCCTCGAAATCCGCAACGACCCGGAATTGCGGGGCCTGCCGGTGATTGTGATCTCTGGCGCTGAACAGGTGGATGCCGCAGTGAAGTGCATCGAGGCCGGCGCGGAGGACTACCTGCCCAAACCCTTTAACCCTACCTTGCTGCGTGCCCGTGTCACGACCTCCCTGGAAAAGAAGCGCCTCCGCGACCTCGACCGCATCCGCCTTGCCCAGCTACAGATCGAGAAGCAACGCTCCGACGACCTCTTGCACATCATCCTGCCTGAGGACGTGGCGGACGAGCTCAAGTCCACCAACACGGTGCGTCCGCGCCTCATCAGTGAAGTGGGGGTTTTGTTTTCCGATATTGTGGGTTTCACCTCGTTCTGCCATGACCACTCGCCGGAACAGGTGCATGGCTATCTACAGTCCCTCGTAGAAGCGTTTGAGGAAATCGCCGCACGTCACGGCCTCGAAAAAATCAAGACGATCGGTGATGCCTTCATGGCGACAGCAGGGATGTCTAGCCCCATGGAAAACCCAGCGATGAATTGTGTGGCTTGCGGCCTCGACATGATCGCCGCCGCCGCGTCGCAGCCGCCCTATTGGAAATTGCGCATCGGAGTGCACGTCGGACCGGTTGTCGGGGGAGTCGTCGGCAAACGGAAGTTCCAGTTCGATGTCTGGGGCGATACCGTGAATACCGCTGCACGGATGGAGCAGTCGGGCCTGCCCGGTGGCTTGACTCTAAGCGCCTCGAGCTGGAATCGGGTCAAAGAAAGCCACACCGGAGTCTCCCTCGGCATAATCGAGGTGAAAGGCAAAGGTGGCATGGAGATCTTCCGGATCGAACGGACGATTTGATGCTTTCGATACCCTCTTGTTTCCAGCCGCCTAACTTATGAACGCCGTCTTTCTCGAACACGCACCATCGCAAACCGACACGGCCTTGATGCCCGCCATTGAGGAGGCTCTGGTCCTGGTGGTCGATGACAGCCGCACGATGCGCCTCGCCCTGACACGCGAACTCAACAAGCTTGGGTTCACCCGTGTCACCGAGGCGGCCGACGGCCGTGAGGCCATCGAGAAGATTCGCCGGGAAAACTTCGATCTTGTGCTTCTTGATATGGAAATGCCCGAGTTGGACGGCATGGGCGTGCTCCTCGAAATCCGCAACGACCCGGAATTGCGGGGCCTGCCGGTGATTGTGATCTCTGGCGCGGAACAGGTGGACGCCGCGGTTCGGTGC
The DNA here is from genome assembly GCF_044378005.1 of Prosthecobacter sp. Taxonomy (GTDB): domain Bacteria; phylum Verrucomicrobiota; class Verrucomicrobiia; order Verrucomicrobiales; family Verrucomicrobiaceae; genus Prosthecobacter. The sequence continues at coordinate 29,627 of NZ_JBILYB010000001.1, read as the reverse complement.
ATTGAGGCCGGGGCGGAGGACTACCTGCCCAAACCCTTTAACCCCACGTTGCTGCGCGCCCGTGTCACGACCTCCCTGGAAAAGAAGCGCCTACGCGACCTCGACCGCATCCGCCTTGCTCAGCTGCAGCTCGAGAAGGACCGCCTTGAGGAGATTCAGCGGCGGCTCGACGGCGAGTTGGCTGAGGCCGCCAACTACGTGCGCTCGATCCTCCCCGACCCCATCGACACCCCGCTAAGGATCGATTGGAAATACCAGCCTTCCACCGAGCTGGGAGGGGATGCTTTCGGATATCATTGGATCGATCCCGATCATTTTGCGGTTTATCTGCTTGATGTTTGCGGCCACGGCGTGGGTGCTTCACTGCTTTCCGTCACGGCCATCAACGTCATTCGTGGCGGCGCGCTGCCGGGAACCGACTTCCGAGATCCGGGTGCGGTGCTCTCTGGGCTGAACAATGCGTTCCTTATGGAGAAGCAAAACAACCTGTATTTTACCATGTGGTATGGGGTCTATCATGTCCCGAGTCGGACGCTGAAGCATTCCAGCGGCGGCCACCCAGCCTCCCTGCTCATGACGCCCTCGGACGGGACGGAAGCCGGGAGCGCGCAACTGCGATCCCCAGGTCTCATCATCGGAGCGATGGAAGACACGGTTTATGAGACTCGATCCTGTCCTGTGGCACCGGGTGAGACTCTGCTGGTTCTGTGCGACGGGTGTTACGAGATCAAGGACGCGCAGGGGAACTTCATGGAATTCGAGACCTTCGAGCAGTTCATGCGTCAGCATGTCGCTAAGCCCGATGCACTTGACCGACTCTATAACTGGGTGTGCGAACGCCATGGCGAAGGGCCGCTTGATGACGATTTTTCCATCGTGCGCATCAAATTCTGACCGCTGCCCGCCTCCGGCCGCGACGCGTCAGCCTGACCATGTCCGCCCTTGCCTCCCGGTCGGTTATCCTGAATAACTCAGGGCGGCATTCTTGAGATACCGATCAAAGTTGGCGTCGGCCCGGGCGAGTTGAAGAACCCCGTCCCGCTTAAGGGTATAGACCTCGACATCGGCCAAGGCCCGGATCGTGGCCGCTCTAGGCGCATCCCTGAGGATGGCCACTTCGCCGAAGAACGATCCCTCCCGCAGGATCGTAAGCTGGCATGTCGGGTCACCGCGGAGCACCTCGACTTGTCCTCTCGTAAGAAAATACATTTCGTCTCCTACGTCTCCCTCGTGTACCAGGATCTCGCCCGGCGCAAACTCCCGTGCATCCAGTCGCGGGATGATGTCCCGAAGGAAGTCGCTGCTGGCGTTCTTGAAAAACGGAACCTGTTCGATCAACGCAGCAGTGATGGCACGCATCCGCAAAAGTTCGCGGTCGATCTTGCCGGGCCCCTTGTAAGGCATCTCGGAGATCAGGTGGACCTCGGCAGGCACCATGAACTCGGCCAAGTGGCTGCGGGCGAAGTCACGAAGTTCCTCCGGGCTGGCGTTGGCGTCCGGTAGGGGGATGACATAGGCGTGAGGTGCTTCGCCGCAGGCTGCGTCGGGAACGCCAATTACGCAGGCTTCGCGAACTGCCGGATGCTCAAGCAGCGCCGCCTCTACCTCAAGCGGCGCGACCTTGTTGCCAGAGCGGACGATGACATCCTTCCGTCGGCCAACAAACCACAGGTAGCCGTCTTCGTCGTAGCGGCCCAGATCGCCAGTCAGGACCCAGCCTTTTTGCAGGGTCTTCCGGGTCTGGGCTGACTCATTCCAGTACCCGTCCATGATCCCCGGTCCACTCACCCGCAGGTCGCCGACCACTCCGGTGGGCACGTCGGCACCGTGCTCGTCCATCACCGCTACCTGGACTCCATACACGGGTGGGCCAACGGAACCCCGCTTCTTGCGGCCAAAGGGGGGATTCATGGCATATGGCCCCGTCTCTGTGGATCCACACTGTTCGGTAATCGCCACGCCCGTCAACCGCTCGAAGGCCTCGAGAAGCCTGGTCGGGACACGATCGCCACCGGACAAGCAGAGCCGCAGATGGCTGAAGTCGCAGCTCTGGAAGTCTGGGTTCGTCAGTAGTTGGCCAAGAGACGCGGGAGTGAGCGTCAGGAACGTCTTGGCAGGCGACCTCCGAAGGGCGGCGACGAAGTTCTCGACGGTGAAACTCGGCAACAGGCTGACTCGTCCACCGGTCCAGAGCGTGGGTAGGATCTGGGAGCGGAGTGCTAGGGGACGAGAAGCGGATGTCGCAATCAGCGCGACGTCATCCGGCGTGAGCGTGACCCGCGCGAGGTATTTCTGAATGCCGATCGAGAGGGCGCCATGGGTCAGGACAACCCCCTTGGGCCGTGACGTGGTCCCCGAGGTGTAAATCATTACGGCCGGCGTGTCGTCGTCAGCAGCCTCCGCGCCGATCGCTCGTTCGGACCCGAGCAACGATTCGAACGAGCGTTGGTTGCGGATTGTTGTCCCGCCTCCGACGACGAACACCCGGGGCACCACTTTAAGGGCGCCGGCTTCGTCGAGCCCAGCAATCCGATCGTGATGCGAAATCAGGATCGATGCGCCGCTATGGCCGAGCGCGTAGCCAATCTGAAATGGGTGGTACTGGTAATCCAGCGGCACTGCAACCAGTCGCATCCGGAAGCAGGCGAGGTAGCAGACGACCGACTCGAGGCTGTTCGGCAGCAACAGGGCGACTCGATCGCCTTCTTCGAGGCCCATGGCCGCCAGACCCGAGGAGAGCCGCGATGTCAATCGCTCAAGTTCTGCGGCGGTGGTCCACGATTCGCCAGATTCGAGGATCCGGCGCGCTGGGTCGATCTCGAGGGGGCGTCGCAATAGGTCGTGAAGCATGTGGGAAAGGTCGTTGGAAGTGCTGCGGATTTTCTGATCCACCGGGAAAAGGCGGTTGCCTCCATTCCGTCCACAAGTTGCTGTCCGGAGCGCACGGAAGACGACAGATGGAGGGGAATCAGAATTCACCCATCATTGGGGAGCAGCTTCTACTGTTGTTGGAGGGTCGGTCAATGCATTTGAGTCTCCGGGGACCGATTCGGGCTCGTTTGACGGTTTTTGGCCCCGACCTGGAGGGGGCGTCGTGGGGCGCGGGGCGGCAATTCCGCCGAGTCAGGTCGTGGGTCGGATACGAGCGGCGAGCCAGAGGCTGGAGATGATCGCCCCTGCAGCCACGATGCCCACCGTACCAAAGTGACGCAGTGGCTCGCCCGCGCCGCCGGATGAAAACCCAGAGGCTTCTGGCCGTACGGCCTTGCTGACTAGCCTTCTACCGAACTGGGAGGGGTGGTTTCGGATATCATTGGATCGATTCAGATCATTTCGCGATTTATCTGCTCGGTGTTTGCGGCCACGGCGTGGGGGCTTCGCTGCTTTCCGTCGCGGCCATCAATGTCATTCGCAGCGGCGCACTGCTAGGAAACGACTTCCGAGATTCGAGTGCGGTGCTTTCTGGACTGAACAACGCGTGCCTGATGGAGAAGCAAAATAACATGTAACTCACCATCTGGCATGGGGGCTCTCATGTCCCGAGCCGAGCGCTCAAGCATGCCAGCGTCGGCCACTCGGTCTCATCATCGGCGCGATGGAAGACAAGGTGTATGAGACGCTCTACTGTTCTTTTGCCCTGGGTGAGACTCTGCTGGTGCTGTGCGATGGGTGTTGCGAGATCAAGGATGCGCAGGGGAACTTCATGGAATTCGAGACCTTCGAGCAGTTCATGCGCCAGCATGTCGCCGATGGGCTACGTAGAAATGCTCCCAGTCGGTTATTCGCTCCAATCAGGAGGCTTTCTTGATTGATGGGAATCTTTGAAACCGAACCCTGCAGGCTTCGCTTCTTGGGGGTTGTTTTAACCCCTGGCATTGGTCCTCGATTCGCCCTTAAAAATCCTGTTGCCGACACGGTTTATTCTGCGAGTTTTGAAAAGCCATGACTGGCTGAACCCCATGTTGCCATAAGCGCGAAATACCAACTCGAGGTCGTTGCCAATTTTGAGGCGCTACCGGCGGCAATGGACCAATTGTCGTGCTGGCTGGAGGAACGGCAGGCGGCTCCTTCAGCGGCTTACCTGTCCACGTTGGCACTTGAGGAGCTCGTCACCAACTGCATCAAATATGGTTACGACGACCAGGCCGAACACGTCATCCAGGTCCAAGTCGAGCTTTCGCCGGATGGCATGACCATGATGGTGGAGGACGATGGTCATCCTTTCAACCCCCTGGAGCAGGTAGAGCCGGACATGAATCTTCCGATCGAAGAGCGACCGATCGGTGGCCTCGGCCTCCACCTGCTGAGGAAACTCTCTGACCGAATGAACTATGCTTGGAAAAACGGCCGAAACCGGGTCACGCTGCACAAGAAGACCCCTTTCTAGCCTCCGCTTTTCATCATGAAAGGGTCCTTTGTTGAATTGGGTGGAGGTATACGGCTGCTTGAACTGGAGGTCAACACGCTCTACCGCGAGCTGTGGGAACCGCTGCACAACCACTTCTGCGCCTCGGCCAAGCTGGTGAGCAAGGACCGGCATGGAGCGAAGGTCAAAAGGCGGCACGACCGGCCCATGACGCCCTGCGATCGGCTGCTTAGCAGCGGTGCCGTAAGCGCGTGGAAGAAAGCCGAGCTGAGAGCCGCACGGTGAGGTCTTCGACCAGCGGCGGAAGCCCTCCTAAGCACTGACGTCGCGCAGCTTGAGGATGCCGGCGGTTTTGGCGGCAACGGCCTGCTCGTGCTCAATGGCGGAGAACAATCCGCCGCCTCGTTCTGTCTTGCGGTAACGCTTCATGGCCCCTTTGTGGCGCGCGTGTGTGGTCAGTAAAAGCGTTGCCTGGGACAATGAGTTTACAGAGGTGCCCTTATAACAAGATCATGCTTTAGTGTAACGTCATTCGAATGGTCCGTTCCCGAGGCATCTAAATCGAATCGTATGGTTGACATATATGATAGTTCACAATTATGAACCAACCTAATGCACAGAAAATATACGCTCCTGTTGTTGGCCCTCACGTTAGCCTCTTGTAAGCCTACACGCCCTGCTCTGCCAAGCGGGCCGCCCTTGGTCGAAGCGGCCAAGCCCTTGAAGCGTGATGTGCCAATCGTGGCCGAGGGAATTGCTCAGACGGAGGCGACAGCGAATGTGGAAGTGCGCGCTCGAGTCGAGGCGACGGTGGAAAAGATTTTATTTGTCGAAGGATCGGAAGTGAAAGCAAGCGATCCGCTCTTCCTTTTGGAGAAGGAGCCCATCGAGCAGCGATTGGCGGCCGTGAAGGGCAATCTGGGCCAGCTTGAAGCATCACTGGGCCGTGCCAACCAGGATGTGGCAAGGCTCACACCACTGGCAAAGTCAGGCGCGGTGCCGCAGAAGGATTTGGACACGGCACAGGCCCTGCAAAAGCAGGCGGAGGCCGCGCTGGATACGGGGAAAGCCCAATTGAGTGCTGCAGAGCTGGATCTGAGCTACGCGGATGTGAGTGCGCCTGTCGCAGGGATCATTGGGGCAAAGCAGGTTGACGTGGGTGCACTGGTCGGCAAAGGGCAGCCGACGGTGCTGGCCACGATTTCTCCGGTGGACCCGATTTGGGCGAATGTGGAGGTCAGTGAGGTCGCCTATCTGAATAGTGCGGGGAAAATGAAGGACCCAAACAATTCGCCCACCTTTGCTCTGGTGCTGGCGAATGGCCAAGTGCACCCGCACCTCGGCAAACTGGTCTTTGTGGACCGCATGGTGGATGCCACGACCAGCACACTCAAAATTCGCGTCGAATTCCCCAACCCTGAAAAAATCCTGCGCCCAGGGCAATTTTGCCGCGTGCGCGTGCTGACCCGCACGCTGCAAGGAGCACTGCTCATCCCGCAGCGGGCGGTGCAGGAAATCCAGGGCCTGCACAATGTCTATGTGGTCGCCGCGGACGGAAAAGCTTCCTATCGTCGAGTGAAGATGAGCCGTCGAATCGGCTCTCTTTGGGTCGTGGAGTCCGGACTGACGGATGGCGAGCAGGTCATCATTGAAGGTTTGCAAAAAGCCAAGGATGGCGAGCCTGTAGAGGTGAAGGAGGTGCAGATCGATGACGCGCCGCTATTGGAACTTTTGTCCAACGTGCCCAGGGCGGCTCCAACGGAGAAAAAGTAAGTCCAACTCCACTCACCACTCCTCCCATGGCTGACTTTTTCATTCGCCGCCCCATCGTCGCGATGGTGCTTTCCATCCTGATGGTGATCGTAGGTGCATTCACTCTGACAGGATTGCCCATCTCAGAATACCCGGAGGTGAGTCCGCCGGTCATCAGCGTCACCTCCAATTACCGCGGTGCCGCTGCGCCTGCTGTGGAGGCATCCGTCGCCACCCCCATCGAGGCGCAGGTTAATGGCGTGGAGGACATGCTGTACATGAAGTCGGTGAATGCAGCGGATGGCTCGATGACGCTGAGTTCGACCTTTGACCTGGGCACCAGCCCAAACATGAACCAGGTAAATGTGCAGAATCGTGTCGCCCTGGCAGCCCCACGTCTGCCAGAGTCCGTTTCGCGTGAGGGCGTGAGCGTGAAGCGGTCCAGCCCGGACATCCTCATGATCATCGGCCTGCTTTCGCCCAAGGGCACCTACGACGCGATCTTTCTCTCCAATTATGCCACGATCAACATGATCGACGCCATCGCCCGTGTGAAAGGCGTGGGCGATGTGAGGAACTTCACCGCGCAGGATTATTCGATGCGTCTTTGGATCGATCCCGATCGCCTCGCCTCACTGAACCTCACGCCCTCGGATGTGATCGCTGCGGTGCGTGAGCAGAACGTGCAGGCTGCAGCAGGTGTCGTCGGTGCGGAGCCAGCGAAAAAAGGGCAGGAGTTTCAATACAACGTCGTCGCCAGCGGCCTGCTGCAGGAGCCGGAGGAGTTTGAGCAGATCATCATTCGCTCGAATCCGGATGGATCACAGGTAAAGGTCAAAGACGTGGCCCGCATCGAAATGGGCGCACAGACTTACAAGAGCATCGCCAGTGTGGGCGGCGCACCCGCAGCGGCACTGGGCATCTATTTGGCCCCTGGGGCGAATGCTCTGGCCACAGCCGAGGCGATTCGGAAACAAATCGCGGAGATGGAGCAGCGCTTTCCGCCTGACATGAAGGTGCAGGTCACACTCGACTCCACCCGGCCGATCAAGGCCTCCATGGAGTCCATCGTGCACACGCTCTTCGAGGCGATGGTGCTAGTGCTGCTGGTCGTTTACATCTTCCTTCAAAGTTTCCGCGCTACGCTCATCCCGATGCTGACAGTGCCGGTGGCACTGCTGGGCACCTTCATGGTTTTCCCTCTGCTCGGCTTCACGGTGAACACACTGACGCTCTTTGGTCTGGTGCTCGCCATCGGCATCGTGGTGGATGACGCCATCGTGGTGGTCGAGGCGGTGATGCACCACCTCGAGCACGGCTCCACACCGGTCGAGGCGACGAAAAAAGCCATGAAGGAGGTTTCCGGTCCGGTGGTCGCCATTGCGCTCATCTTGTGCGCGGTGTTCGTGCCAGTGGCATTCATGCCCGGCCTCACCGGCACGCTTTATCAGCAGTTTGCAATCACCATTGCCGCTTCGGTGATTTTTTCGGCGATCAATGCTCTCACACTCAGTCCCGCACTCGCCGCCATCCTGCTGCGCCCACCCACGCCGCAGCGTGGGCCGCTCGGGGCCTTCTTTCGGCTCTTTAACAAGATCTTTGATGCCATCACCGCACGCTACACAGGCGTCGTCAGCTTTCTGGTGCGCCGCTCGGCCCGTGCGATGCTGATCCTGGTCGCCGCAGTCGCTGGGATCGTTTTCCTCGGTGAAAAAGTGCCCGGGGGCTTCATCCCGGATGAGGACAAAGGCTACTTCTTCATCGCCGCCGAGCTGCCCGACGCGGCCTCGCTCCAACGCTCGCAAGCTGTGGGGAAAAAGATCGAGGCCATTCTGGGTGAGCTGGAGGGCATCGACAGCTATTTGAACGTCACGGGCTTCAGCGTCATGTCGAACGTCTCGTCGCCGAACTCAGTCACGTTCTTCGTCAGCCTCAAGGACTGGAAGGAGCGGCAGACGCGGAAGACCCATGTGCGCGGCATCATGTTCCAGCTCATGGCGAAGTTCCAAAAAATCCCCGATGCACGTGTGCTCGCCTTTGGCCCGCCTTCACTGCCCGGCTATGGAAATGCCTCTGGCTTCAATTTCATGCTCCAGGACCGCACGGGTGGGAGCATCGAACAGCTCGCCGCCATGTCGCAGAAGGTTCTGGCCGCCGCAGGCAAGCGCCCGGAGCTGTCGAGGCTTTTCTCCAGTTTTCGTCCGGCTGTGCCGCAGGTGAAAGTGGATCTCGATCGCGAAAAATGCCGCGCCCTCGGCGTGAACATCACCGACGTCTTCAACACGCTGCAGGCCTACCTCGGCGGTGCTTACGTGAATGACTTTAACCGCTTTGGCCGCATCTACCGCGTGTATTTGCAGGCAAAGCCCGAATTCACCAGCAAACCGGAGGACATCGCCAAATTCTACGTCCGCAGCAAGGACGGCAAAATGATCCCGCTGGACACTTTGGTGCGCGTTTCGCAAACTAGCGGCCCAGCCTTCACCACCCGCTACAATCTCTACCGCGCAGTCGAAATCGTCGGGGCACCCGCTCCCGGCTACAGTTCCGCGCAGGCCGTCGCGGCGATGGAGGAGGTCGCCAACGAGGTGCTGACCGACGGATTCGGCTACGAGTGGACCGGACTGACCTTCCAGGAGAAAAAGGCAGAAGGGCAGGCCATCTTCATCTTTGGACTGGCCATCGTTTTCGTCTTTCTGCTGCTCGCGGCGCAGTATGAGAGCTGGTCACTGCCATTCAGCGTCCTGCTGGCCACACCGCTCGTCGTCCTGGGCACCTACCTCGGCCTGTATATGCGCGGCTACGAAAACAATGTCTATGCGCAGATCGGCATCATCATGCTGATCGGTTTGGCGGCCAAAAATGCCATTCTCATCGTCGAATTCGCCAAAATGGAGTTCGAGAAAGGCAAACCCTGGCTCGAGGCCGCCATCGAGGGCGCACGTCTGCGTCTGCGGCCCATTTTGATGACCTCGTTTGCCTTCATCCTCGGTGCTGTGCCGCTTGCGATTGCCATGGGTTCCGGTGCCGAGTCACGCAAAGTCATGGGCACCGCCGTCGTCTTCGGCATGTCGGTGGCCACGCTCATAGGCGTCTTCATCATCCCGGCCTGCTACGGATTCGTCATGTGGCTCAGCGGCGCAGGGAAGAAGCCTAGCCAGCCCGCTCATTGATTTTCACGAAAACGATCACCATGCACGCCCCACGCCTCTTTTGCCTCCTCTCCACGACCGCTCTGCTCGCCAGCTGCAAAGTCGGTCCGAACTACGCGCGGCCGGAAGTCGGCACCCCATCCATTTTTCGCTTTGGCAGCAGTAAAAGCACGCGCAGCCTCGGCGACCTCGATTGGCGCAGCGTCTTCAAGGACACCGCCCTTCGCAGCCTCATCGAGGAAACGCTGGCCAATAACCTCGATCTCCGCGTTGCCGCCACACGCGTGCTCCAAGCTCAGGCCGGTGTGGTTTCGGCTCGTTCGCAGTTTTTCCCGATGATCGGTGCCGGCTATGATTTCACCCACACGCAGGTGTCCAAAAACCTGCAGTTGGGCAATGTGAACATTCCCTCAGTTTTTGACAGCGAACAGCACAGCGTGGGCATCAGCCTGCTACAATACGAAGCCGACTTTTGGGGCAAAATCCGCCGCTCGAACGAAGCAGCCCGCGCCAAGCTCGTCGCCACGCAGGAAGGTCAGCGTCAGGTGCAAAGTGGCCTCATCGCCGGAGTCGCCACCGCCTTTGTCACGCTGCGCGAGCAGGATCTGGAGTTCTCCATCGCCCGCCGCACGCTCGCAGCCCGCAGGCAATCCCTCAACCTCATCACCACCCGGCAAAAAGGCGGCCAAAGCTCCCTCACGGATGTCAAACAGGCCGAGGTCCTCGTCGCCGAAACCGAAGCCGCCATGCGTGTGATCGAAAAACAGATCGCCCAGCTCGAAAACCAGCTCAGCTACCTCGCAGGCCGGGCACCCGGCAGCATCCGCCGCAGTGGCGGACTGGCCTCTGGCATCGTCGTCCCTGCCCCGGCCGGATTGCCGTCCGATTTGCTCAATCGCAGGCCTGACATCCGCGCGGCTGAGCAGTCTCTGATCGCCGCCACCGCGCAGATCGGCGTGGCGAAAGCCCAACTGCTCCCCAGCTTTACCCTCACCGCCGGTGCCGGGCTGCGCAGCAAGCAATTCGACGATCTCTTCAACAATCCCACCCGCCTCTGGCAAATCGGTCCCGGCGTGAGCGTCCCAGCTTTCACCGCTGGTCGTCTGATGGCTGGGCTGCGCAGCAGCCAAGCCGCCCGTGAAGGTGCGGAGGCCGAATACCGCAAAACCGTGCTGCAAGCTCTGCGTGAGGTCTCCGACGCCCTCATCTCTCGCCAAAAAAGCGCAGGCCTCGCCACCGCGCAACGCAACGTCGTCACCGCACGGCAGGAGGCCCTGAACTTGATTCGTCAGAGCTATGAAAACGGCGCCACGAGCTATCTCGAGGTCCTCTACAACGATCAGCAACTCTTCGGTGCCGAACTTTCACTCGCCCGCGCCCAACTCCAGGAAGTCACTTCAAGCATCGAACTTTATCGTTCGCTCGGCGGCGGCTGGGACCGCACTAGCCTGCCACTGCCCTTGGCTGCCAATCACTTTCACTAACCCGTCAACGCCTCATCGATGTCTTCATAGGGATCCTCGACGTGCTCGATGTAGGCGGAGAAGTGCGCAAGGCTGACTCTGACGGCTGCGCGGATATCGTTGAGTGAAGATGCTTGCGTTATGCTCGCGGGCTGCGTGACGAGGCTTTTCTCCTGCCTGGAAGGGCTTTAGCTCTTCTATTCGGTCTTGTTTACCCCCCCTACTCTTGCGGCTTCAATGGCGAGTTGAAACGCGAATGCAACTGCAGCCCGCCCGTGATCCCAACATACTGTTAGCGCTCCAGCCGCCTGCTTCTTAACAGCATCGACCTGCACGTCCAAGTGCCACTCGTTGAATGCAAGGCTCGCATCAGCCAGGGCGGCGGCGAAACAGCCTGCGCCGCGACGTGCCAGCACGAGTGCTTCGCGAAACACGGGTGGGCTATTAATCCAAAGCAAATGATTTTTCTCACCACTCAATTCATTGGGCCAATTAAACGCAAAAAAACATATGAGCCCGTCAATAGGCCAAGATCAATTCAAACCCAGCGACTTGAGATGCATATGGAGAATGCGTCGCATTTCCTCGATGGCTTCTGGCTTCTCATGCACACTGTGGTCGGAGCGCACGATAAATTCAGACTCCACGTTGTTGAGATGGGAACTGCTGTAGGGCACGAAGCCGTCCGAGCATTCAGGGTCGGTGAGTGGCTTGCCTTCCTTGTTGCCGATGATGGAGTGCAGATGCACGCCTTTGCGGAAGGGCAGACTAGTGGCAATTTTCACGTAGGGCGAACCAGGCGAGAGGTTATCCACACTGGTGGGCATGCCGTTGGCGAGCAGTTGGCCGAGCTTTGGATCTCGTGATGCGATACCTTCAAGAATGTCGAAGGTGGCACCAAAGGTCCGCCCTGGAAGGCTGACGAGGCGACGACCAAAGTGAGCAAGCCGGGTGTCTGCGACCTTGCTGCCACGATGCGGTGTGGCAGCGAAGATCACGCGGCTCACGCTCGGATTGGGATCAAACTCCATATAGCTGCTGAGTGCGTCGCGCTCAGCCTTGGTGAGACTCAGGTTTTGAGGCGTGTCTCCCAGCAAATTGACCCAAAGACGGTCACCGCTTTCTTGCACCTGTGCTTTACTGACAAGTCCGCCCATGCTGTGGCCGATCAGCACCGTGTGATGGCTTAACCTGTTGGTGTCTCGCTTCTCGAGTATCGCGTGAAGTTTGGCAAGTTCTTCCCTTAATCTGGCAGAACTGTAGATGATTGGCACTCCGGAGGGATAGCGGAACAAATAGACCTGATAATGTTTTTGGATGACGGCATCAGCCCCCAATTCATTGATGACGTTTTCCCAGGTGGCCGGACGTGACATCAATCCATGAACCAGCACGAGCGGAATGCGATCTTCGTCAGGATGCTCAAGCGCGAGCAGGCCTAGCTTGTCCATGAACTTAGAACTTCGAAGCAGCGCTTTCAGACCCGCCATCTGAACTTTCTTTTTGGACATAGTATACTCGCCAAAGGCAGTGAGATCAGCTGCCAGTGGCAGCTCGCGCCCATTCAGACGAACTTTTTCCATAACTCGTGAGTCGTGCAGCCTGAGTGATGCGATGCGGGGTCCTTTCCCAACACGGCGGAAGTCGATGGTGGCCGTGACGGAGGTCAAATATCCGCCATCCGACATGAAAGGCTCGGCGGCTTTTCGATCAGGTGTGAAGTCCCAATGGGCCACGAAGGGAACCCCGACGCCCTCGCGTGTGATGCGGCGCTTGAGGTGCTTGCCCTTGATGCTGTTGGCGGGAATAAGTTCATCAAACTTGAGGTGCTTCGGCCATGATGATTCGAGGCGGTAGAGGTCTCCTGCCGCCAGGGGCTGGCTGCGGGATTTCTCATCGCTGAGTGAAAGCCAGAGCGCGACGGCTCTTTCCGTGGCTGTGGCATAGGCCAAGCGATCCTCTTTTGTCTGGAGTCCTGCCGTGCTGACACGATCCACGTCGGCAAGAGCCTGCTCAAGCTCCTCCGAAGTTGCACCACGAAGCGAGTAGCCGCTTCCGGTGGAGCGTGAGGTGACGCTCTTCGGCATGGAGGAACACGCCCCCAGAACCAAGGCTATGAGGGGGATGCAAAGCAGCTTCACGTTAGGTTTCATGACAGTTCAGATGGGGTGAGAATGGAAAGCCTTATTTCAGCGGCCCTTGGATCAGCTTGTCCTGCACACGGTAGCCACGCGTTTCCAGCTCCTGCCGAAGCCGTGGCGACATGGCACCGGAAAGGATCACGATGAGCGATGCAGGCTTGGCCCCATCGACCTGAAGGGACTCAAGCGCGATGGCGAAGTTCTCCGAGCGTGGCGACCACATGGCGTAGTCCCAGTGCAGGGCCACGATGACCGAGCTATCCGCCCCGATGCAGACGGGGAGTCCGCTCAAAAGCACAATGCGATCAATGGTGATGCCGTTGGTGTGCGCATGGGCGATGAGCTTCGCGGTCTGCTCGTAAAACACAGCATCCGTCTCGCTGTCGGTCATGCTGGTGGCATCGCGCAGCAGGACATCACGACCTTTGACTCCAGACATTCGATCCAGTGATCCGACGATCTGACTTTGATTCCAGGGCGTGAACGCGCTGGCCGCGAGGAATGCTTCGGCATCTTGTGGGGAGATGCCCATCGCCGTGAGCCGGGACAGGTTCGATTTGCGGAGATCGAGGGGGCTTTGCTCATAGACCAGTTTGTTGGCCTGATCTGTGACCGAGACTGCGGTCAGTGCGGCACCTGCTGCACCGCCGATGGGCATGGTCGCCAGTGTCACGGTGATTTTCCCGGCAAAGACCACCCAGGCCACGCGATCCAGCTCGCTCTGGAGGACTTCGTTGGTGCTGTAGGGGTTCACGCCAAGATCAGCGCAAAGTTTGCGCTTCGTGCTGGAGAGGCCGGCGGCACTTTTGACCACTCCATCCTCACCTTCATTGCGCTGGCGGCCGGAACTGACCTCCTTGGCCCCACGACCGAGACGCCCGAGGAACTTGCCGACGCCTTTGGGCACGCCAGTGATGGTTTCAACCGGCGAGTGAAGCAGATTGTCTGCGACTGCGAGGGGAACTTTGGCAGCCGCCTTCACGCCGTCGGCATACTCGCGGGAGTTCGTCATTTCACGGAGTTGCGCAAGCGCATGGATTTCGCGCACGCGCTCCTGCAGCATCTGGTTTCCGTGAGCCACGAAGGTGCCGAATGGCGAGTCGATCACATAATGGTTCAGGCCGAGATAGGTCTTCACCTCCTCACGCACCCGGTAGCTTGGATTCGATAGATAGGAGCTTTGCAGGATCTCGGATGCCTTCAGCTCCGGTGGTGCATCGTAGGCTACCGGGAGTGTTTGTGCTGTGGCAAAGGAGATGGCCAGACCAGGGAAGCAGGTGAGAAAAATCAAGACGCGGGAGTTTTGCATGACAGTGCAAGATTGTAGAGGTGCAGCTGTCCGCGCTATTGGCCCTTGGTGCAACAGGCGGTGAGTTTAAAACCTCATTCCAACGTGAACACCCGCGATCACGAGAGCTCCTGCATCACTGCCAGTGAAGAATTGAACAGCCGGTGCGATGAGCTTGATTTGCCGATCTGGCGGCGTTTGAACAGCTCGACCACGCCTTCCCACGCATCCTTCTACTTGCTTGACTTCCCGCCTGCCACGGACACGCCGAGGCGATCCGTTTTGCGGAGATCACGGGCGATGCTGAGCGCGAAGGTTGAGCGAAAGCGTCGCCTTGCTGGTGTTTCAGTTGATCTGCCGGCGCAGGTTCATCGTGGCATCACCGGAAGTAGCACCCCGGTCATCATCGGAGAAAAGAGCGCCCAGCGCGAGGGAGTCATAGGTCAGGACCACATCGAGCCCCATGGCATCCATCCACTTCGTCCGACGTGCCTGTCTTTGCTCTTTTGAATGCAGCAAATGCTGATTGTCTCGGATGGCAACGGCAGCCGAGATACCGTCTTCGTTGCGTTTATCATGCGCGATGACTTTAGCCTCAGCACGCGCCATCGAGCTTATTGCGAGACAGGCGAAAGCCGTCAGTATTTGAAGCGGAGGGAACGAACGCATATATCAAGTGTCATGGACTGGAGCTTTACAGGCCTCTGCCCGGCCATCCCAGTAGTTGTCATGCCTGACGAACAGTTTGGACGATCCCACACACCAAGCTTCGAGTGCGTGGGCGACGTTCGTGATACGCACGTAGAGTGGGCGGACGAGTGCATTGGAAACGATCTGCACCGTGCCGGCGCCTGGGTTCGGAGCTTCAGGGATAAAATTATGGTGAGCTTACCGTTGCCGTGATCCTCGGTGATGAAGACAAGAAGACAAAGCATTCGATGCCCTCACTCATCTTGAGCAGGCCGGAGTTCACCACGCCCTCGCACTCGGGGCTTGCCAGTCCGCCAATGATGGCCCTCGCCGCGGCGTATCTAGCGACTTTCTGCCCATGCTCACCGGTAACGCTCCCGGCCAAGGTGAGCGATCCCGCCATCGCCTTTCTCACCGATCCCGCCTCCCAGTGGCGGCGCTTTGACTTCATCCAGCGAATGAATCGCCGACTGCTCGTCCTGAATGAAACGGATGTGGGCATGGAAGGCATAATCCACAGCATGGAAACCGCCTTTCGCATGCAGACGGCCACGCCGGATATGGTCGATATCTCGAAGAAAACCGAGGCCACGAATAAGCTCTACAGCATCGGCGAAAAGACGGCCGACAAAACGTTCGCGCCTGCCTGCTGGCCCGTAGTCTGAGCGAGGCCGGCGTGCGCTTTGTGCAGGTCACCATGGATGGTTGGGATCATCACGGCGACATCCGCGGCGCCCCGCCGAAGAGCCGCGCCGCGAGCGACCTGCCCTGTGCCGGTTTGATCCGCGATCTGAAGTCACGCGGCCTCCTTGAGGACACGCTCGTCGTTTGGAGCGGCGAATTTGGCCGCCCCCCTAGAGCCAGGACATAAGCCGCACCGCGCCCATCGAAAAACACGGCCACGAGCACCACCCCGAAAGCTTTTGCGTCTGGATGGCTGGCGGCGGGGTGCGCGGCAGCTTCATGCACGGCGAGACTGACAAGTTTGGTTTCCGCCCTGTCTCCGGCAAAGTGTATCTGCTCGAACTGCACGCCACCATCGTGTTTCTCCTCGGCATCGACCACGAAAAGCTGACCGCCCGCACGAATGGCGTCGATCGCCGCCTCACTAATGTGCATGGGCATGTGCTGAGAAACATCATTGCATGAACCTCAATGCCCCCGCGCCGGACAGCCATGGTTCTACGACTATATCGAGCATATTCGTCTTCAGCTAGCTCGCCACCCCGAAATCTCTTTCAGTAGTCTGTCATGTTTTACTTACCATAAAGCACGGCGCACACTCGCGATCCCCATTGCCTAAAGCTGGCTAAGGTAGGGCATCAACACAGCCCAGACCGCCGTTGCTCGCTCATCACTGAGCGCCATCGAGAAGCAACTCATGTTCAAAGAACTCTGGGGATAAACTATGCCCACCGCGCCGGACAACCACGACGCCCACGAGCACGCCGAACCCATCCGCAAGTGTCTCGCCGCCTATCACCCCACACAAAACCCAATCCTCCGCTTCGGCCCAGCTTCCTTCCCCGCGTGTTCAACCTTGGCCTTCTTCGCCTTTGCAATCTCACGCTGTAGCATCGCCTGCATCACCCTCCACTTCGCCGTATCAATATCCGTGCTTCCAGCATAGATCGCATTCACGCACACATTCAGGATGTCCTCATCACTGAGACCCTTCGATAACTCCGCGAGAACCGCGTAATCAGCATCCACCCGATCAGGGTTTGGTAGATGAAGGGCGAACAGCTCCTGGCGCATGGAGGCATCGGGAAGCCTGAATTTGATGTGGTGCTGTATGCGACGAAGCAGATCGGAGTCATAGTTCTCGAAAAGAAAAAGACCTTCGAGCCAATCGAGCCCTTATGGTGGGACATCAAACAATGAATCCCCGCCGATGAGATTGTAGTTTTAGCCGAGGGCAGTGACCCAGGATGGTATGCCCAACACAGCAACGAATCCCCCTAGAAGCCAAGAGCAGTCTCGCTCGGCCAGTGCAGCGTGAGTGAAGTCCTCAAAGCATCCGAACTCCTCACAAGGTGTCCACGGCTCGGAATTGAATCCCGTCGGTGCCCTGCGGAATTCGCTTCGATAATAAAATTAATTTAGAGGTAACTCATTTAACCCCTTTTTTGCAAGCTTTAGATAAGGCATGAACGGAAAATTATTGGGTGTGGCTGCTAAATCCCAATTTTTTGTTTGGCCAGTAATCTGATTGTTACTCTCAGTAGCCCCAAAAATCGATGCTCATGTTTGAAATCCTGAAGAGACTTTCGCTGGGAACCTGCCTTCTGGCAATGGCCGCGGGTGTGTTGCTTCACAGCGACAAAGGATCACGCCTCTCTGCAAAAGCAGAGGGTGCTGCCAAGTCACAGATCAGTGTCGCGCTCGTGCAGCACGCCTCGCTGGTTGTCCTCGATGAGGGCGTTGACGGGATGCTCACGGCGTTGGCGGCGCGCGGATATGAAGAGGGTAAAAACATTAAAATCCGGCGCTACAACTCCGAGGGCGATATCGGAACCGCGAACACCATAGCACGCGAGGTGACTACGGGTGATTTTGATCTTATCCTGACCGCCAGCACCGTTTCACTGCAAACGGTCGCTAATGCCAACCGGAACGGCGCACGCACTCGTCACGTCTTTGGCATTGTCACGGACCCCTACGCGGCGGGCGTGGGCATTGATCCCTCGAACCACCTGAATCATCCCCCCTACATGACGGGCGCAGGCTCGATCCAACCGGTGGAGCAGACGTTCCGGATCGCCAAGCGCATGAATCCCGGGCTGAAGTCGGTCGGCCTCGTCTGGAACGCGGCCGAGGTCAATTCGATGGTTCAAACCAAGTTGGCCCGCGAAATCTGTGCCGAACTGGGCATCCAGTTGATCGAGGGCAACGCCGAGAACAGCACTGCTGTCGTCGAATCGGTGAACTCGGTCATCGCCCGGGGCGCCGAGTGCCTGTGGATCAGCGGTGATGTCGCGGTCTCCACGGCTACCGACCAGGTCATCAATGCCTGTCGGCGGGCCCGTATTCCTGTCTTCACGGTGCTGCCGCCTGCGGTCAAGAGCGGCGCGCTGTTCGACCTGGGTGCCAATTACTTCGATATCGGTAAGCACACCGGGGAGATCGCTGCCGATGTGCTGGATGGCAAAAATCCCGCAGAGATGCCCGTCGATAACTACGTTCCGGTGGTTTTCCTCTACAATGAAACTGCTCTGACCGGTCTCAAGGATCGCTGGACGATCCCCGCCGATCTCAAGGAAAAAGCTGATGGTTTCATCACCGCCACCGAGATCAAACTGCCGATGCTGGAGAAAAAGGCGGTCGCCCTCCCGCTTAGTCCGCAGCCTGGTCGTGTTTACAAGATCGGTCTGGCCTATTTTGCGCCCGAATCCGCCGGCGATGAGTGCCGTCAGGGAATTGTCGATGGCCTCAAGGAGCTTGGTTTCTTGGAAGGCAAGAACCTGGAGATCCGCATGGCGCATGCGCAGGCGGAGATCGCCAACATTCCGGGAATGCTGCAGAACTTCGATTCCTCCGAAGTGGACCTGGTGCTGCCCATGAGCACGCCGGTGATCAGTGCGGCGGTCGGTTTCGTGAAACACAAGCCGATCGTGTTCACGTATTGCAGCGACCCCATCGCCGCTGGTGCGGGTGTGTCGTTCACCGATCATTTGCCCAATGTGACCGGCATCGGTTCGTTCCCGCCGGTGCAGGCAATCCTGGATGCCATCCAGCAGACAATGCCCGGGATCAAATCCGTCGGCACCATCTACAACAATTCTGAGGCCAACTCGGTGAAGGTGGTGAGCGTGGAGCGGGAACTGTTCGCGAAAGCCGGGATTACGCTGGAGGAGGTCACGGTATCCTCCCCCGCTGATGTCCTGCCGGCAGCACAGGCCCTCTCGGCGCGCGGGATCAAGGCCTTGTGCATCCTTGATGACAACACCGTAGCGCAGGCGATGGACGCGGTGATCCGCGTGGCGCGCGACAGCAAGCTACCGTTGTTCGCGGGCGATGGCACGACGGCCGGGCGCGGCCCGATTGCCTGCGTGGGCTTGGGGTATTACCAGCCCGGTTACGCCGTCGCCAAGCCCGTCGCCCGGGTCTTGCTGGGCGAAAGCCCGGCCACGATTCCGATCGAGAACGTTATCGAGAAGCAGGTTTTTCTAGATGAAGCTCTCGCACGTCAGTTCGGCCTGACCTTCCCGCCTGAACTCAAGGCTGAAGCCGCACGTCAGTCAACCACCCGCAAAACCGATTCGGCGGCTGTTCCGCCAAATGCCGCCGCTCCCGCGCCGCTGGGGCGCCTTGCTAAGCTAAACCTGATCGAGTTCCTCGAGACTCCCAATGTGGAGATCAATCGCAAGGGCATCCAGGATGGACTGGCCAAAGCCGGGTTGGTGGAGGGGCGCGACTACGAATTGGTTCTCCGCAATGCTCAGGGCGACATGGCGGCTCTCAACACCATCATGGACGCGGCCGCCTCCGACGGGTCCGAATTGCTCATCACCGCCACCACGCCAGCCCTGCAAGTCGCACTGCAACGTGCCGCGAAACGACCCGTGATCTTCTCGCTCGTTGGCAACCCGATGGAGGCTGGGGCAGGGCGCACCGATCAGGACCACCTGCCTAACGTCACGGGCGCTTATGTGAATTCGCCGCATTCGGAGGGGCTGACGGCGTTGCGACGCTGCCTGCCCAACCTCAAGCGAGTGGGAACACTGTTCGTGCCGTCCGAGGTGAATTCGGTTTACTACAAGGACGAGTTGCTCAAGGCCGCCAGTGCTTTAGGCATTGAGGTGGAATTGGTGGGCGTGAGCACCAGTGGCGAAATCGCCGACGCCGCTCTGGCGCTTTGCAGCCGCAACATCGATGCGGTTTGCCAAATCTCTGACAACCTCACCGGGGCCAGCTTCGCGAGCATCGTCCAGGCGGCAAACCGCGCTCGACTGCCCCTGATGGGGTTTGCCTCAGGCCAGGCCGAGTCCGGCGCATTCCTGACCGTTTCGAGGGACTTTTATGACGGTGGTCTGGCGTCAGCGGCCATGGCTGCGCGCATCCTGCGAGGGGAGTCACCGGCGGTCATCCCCTTTCAGTTGGTCGCTAAAATCAATTACGAATTCAATCAGGCCAGCGCCCGCAGCCTCGGCATCACGATTCCAAAGGACCTCTTGCAGCTCGAGGAATCCGTCCACTAAAAACCGCACCATGGAAATCACCTCACTCAACGACGAAGGCCGACAGGAACTGCAACTCCATGGACGTCTCGATGCGAACTGGGCCGACCGGGTCGGTCAAGCGATCGAAATGGCGATTCAATCGGGTTATCATCGGGTGGACATGGAGTTTACCCGTGTCGATTACGTCAGCTCCGCAGGCATCCGGGTTCTGCTAAAGTATCACAAGCAGCTCAAGACTGTCGGTGGGGCACTGCGGGTGCTCCGGCCCACCGCTGGCGTCCTCGAAGTGCTCCAATTGTCCGGGATCGCTGGAATGCTGGTCGGCACGTCGGAACCGGGTTGGGCCCCTGGGGTGTCCACTGTCGCCACCCCACCCGCAACCCTCCCGCCGCGCCAATGGGAGCAGGACGGATTGGAGTTCGAACTGCACACGCTGGCATCGGCGGCCGAACTCTCCGTTCGCCTGCACGGTCACCCAGAAGCGTTTGCCGAAGGTAAAATGGCGGACTCAAGCAGTCATCACCTGCGCTGCGAACCGGACCTTGTGTCGGTGGGTTTGGGCTCGTTCGGCCGGACGGCGGAAGAGGCCTCGGGCCGCTACGGAGAGACGCTGGTGGTCGCAGGCGCGGCCGTTTCCATGCCCACCGATGGCAGCAGTTTGCCGGATTATCAGGTCACCGAGGGAAAACATGTTCCCGAGGTTCAGTTGCTCTACGGGATTTCCGCCCGGGGCGCTTTTTCGCACTTGCTCCGGTTCGAGGCCGCTCGCAGCCCGCGTGGCGTGGTCGGGCTCTCCACCCTTGTCGGATCGATCTTTGAGAGCGTTCCAGTCTCGGCGGCTGCCTTTGTCATGGTGGCTGAGGTCGCCGGCATAGTGGGCGGCACCTTGCTACGCTCTCCCGACCAGACCGCAGGTCAATCCCCCCTCGCATTTCCTGAAGTGAGGGATTGGATGACCTTCACCACCGAGCGCGCGAACGAGCGGCAGGTCGTCCTGATCGTCGGATTCGCCGAAAAATCTCCCACACTGGAGAGCCTTCCCTTTATACGCCGGATCGGGCCAGGGACTTCGGCGCTCGGGCATTTTCACGCAGCCGTTTTTCCCTACCGCCCGCTGCCGAAGGGCCGGGTGGATCTCGCGGAGATGCTAGCACCTCTGTTGAACAGTGCCGCGGCGGAGACGGTGATGCACCTGCTCGCCGATGAGCGGGAGTTCGAAGGGCTGGGCGAAACCGATTTCATGCGCGGAGCCTGCTGGTTCAGCCCGCTGCGCCCCCTTCCAAATGCAACTCCATCCTGACTTTCTGACATGACACTTCTTATCGGGGCCGCCACCATCGGAATGATCCTCGCCTTACTGGCGCTTGGGGTCTATCTCAGTTTCCGCATTTTCAATTTTCCAGACATCACCGCCGATGGCTCCGTCACTCTCGGAGCGGCTGTGGCGTCCATTCTCCTTGTCCACGAATGGTCGCCGCTGGCGGCCACATTTGCAGGCTTTCTGGCGGGCGTGGTCGCGGGCGCACTCACCGGAGTTTTGCATACTAAGTTCAAGATCAACGGCCTCTTGAGCGGCATTCTCGTCATGACCGCTCTATACTCCGTGAACCTGCACGTGATGGGCAAAAGCAATATCCCGTTGCTGAACGAAGCCACCCTTGCAGACCAGGCCGAATCCCTCGTCTCGAGCTTTCTCGGCGGAAACCAGTCCGAATTCCTGCTGGCCGGATGGACCGTGGGGGTCCGCGATGCTGCCATGCTGGGCGGTGTTTCTCTCATTGTCATTGCCGTCGGTCTCGCCCTTTACCTCTTTTTCCGCACCAACCTGGGCACGGCGATGCGCGCTACGGGTGATAATCCCCAGATGATCTGTGCGCTCGGGGTCAGCGTGGACTTCATCATCATTCTCGGGCTTGCGCTCTCCAACGGACTCATCGCCCTCTCCGGTGCTTTGCTGGCCCAGTATCAGGGCTTCGCCGACGTGCAGATGGGCATCGGCATGGTCGTTTGGGGGCTCGCCAGCGTGATCATCGGTGAAGCGCTGGTCGGAAGCAAGAAAATCGGCCTGCTCATCACGGGCGCGGTCATGGGATCGGTTCTCTTCCGCTTGCTTGTGGCCATCGCGCTCCGCTGGGGACTCAATCCCAACGACCTCAAGCTGATCACCGCGCTGTTCGTTTTCGCTGCCCTCGTCACGCCTGCCCTGCTGCGAAAACTCCGTCCCGCAGCCAAATCTTCCGCCATCTGACGCCATGCTTGAACTCCAAAATCTCATCAAGACGTTCAATCCGGGCACTCCGAATGAGGTGCGGGCTCTGCGCGGGGTGACGCTGACGCTGGAACGTGGATCCTTCCTGATCATCATCGGTACCAATGGCAGCGGAAAATCGACCCTGCTCAATGCCGTGGCCGGCTCCTTCCTGGTCGATTCCGGTCGAATCACGCTGGCGGACCAGAACATCACTCGACTCCCAGAACATCGGCGGGCGCGCCTCATTGGTCGCGTTTTCCAGAACCCCTTCAGCGGTACGGCTCCCGCAATGACGATCGCGGAGAATCTTGCCATGGCCGCCCGACGCGGCCAGCCCCGCGGTCTAGGCTGGGCACTCAATCCGAATCTGCGCCAGCAGATTCGCGATCGCATCCGATCCCTCAACATGGGCCTGGAGGACCGCATCGACAACGCCATCGGCAGCCTCTCCGGCGGCCAGCGCCAAGCGCTCACGCTGCTCATGGCTTCCTGGCTCAAGCCCGACCTCTTGTTGCTGGACGAGCATACCGCAGCGCTTGATCCCAAGAGCGCTGACCAAGTCATTCGGCTCACCCATGAAATCATCCAGCGCGACAAACTGACCACTCTGATGGTCACCCATTCGATGCAGCAGGCGGTCCATCTCGGCGACCGCATCATCATGATGCACCGTGGGCAGGTCCTGCATGACCTGCGCGGGGCGGAACGGGCGCGCGTGCGGCCGGAGGATTTGTTGAACCGCTTCGAAGCGGTGCGCCGCCGCGAGCAACTGGACGCCGGGGTCGCGGATATGCTGCGTAAAACCTACATCTGATAGGTTTGGCGCTGGCCATTTATTCCTAATCCACATTGCTACCTTAAAATGTTACTTTCATGAAAAAATCAGTGCAAACAGGCCGCTCTATCCGGTCAATTTTTCCTGAACGCGCTGACTCTTAATCGGCGTCGTTTGCAACATGTTCCAAGCCCAAATCGCTGCTCCAATGACAATCTCCCGTCTGCTCCTGCCGAAGCGCCTCCTTCTTACAGTCGTTATTACCGCGGTATTGGCTCCCTCCCTTCTCGCGGTCGAAACCACCCAGAGCCTGCCACTGCGGTATGGCTGGAATGCGGTCTGGCTGGAGGTCGGCCCGGTGGATGCCGAAGGGCAGGCTTTGACTTGCGATCAGGTGTTTCAATCGAATGACTTTTGGGTGGACCGGGTGGCCAGTCCTGTCGGGGAGATCGGCACCGCTGAGTTTACATCGGATCCAGAGAGCCTTTTCAACCAAGGGGGATGGGATGTTTGGGCGGCGAATCCAGAATCGGGGGAGACGGCCAAGATCGCCATACGGGCGAACCACGCTTATCTCGTCCATGTGTCACCCAAGTCCGGCACCGCTCAGGACGGCGAACCGGCCGGAGTTTTGAATATTCAGGGTGAAGTGGTTTTCTACCGGCCTGTCTGGAAGAAAGGCGAATTCAACCTCGTCGGCTTCGGAATCGAAGGAACGCCCACTTTTGCCTCCTTGGTGGCAGGTTCCGGTATCGCGATCGATGGCCCGCTTGGCGCAGCGGCAAACGTGCAGAGGCTGAATCCAGAGACCGGCGCTTGGGAACCGGTCAAGGGAACGGATTCCGTCGAAAGCGGAAAAGCCTACTGGATCAATGTTCCCTACACCCTGGTTGGGCAAGGTTGGACGGGGCCGGTGGAAACGGATTTTTCCGGCGCGGTTTCTGGTTCCTTGGGTTTCGGGGCAGGCCCGGGCTCTCTCGAGGTGGTCAATCCTGCGAATCCAGACGCGGCCCCATTGCTGATGTCCGGCATGGAATTGACCTTTTCCAATCTTCAAACAACGGGCACCGCTCAGAATCAAATCACTCTTACTCGGCTTGCTCCGGCGGCTTCGGCTGCCAGCGCCAACGACTTGCAGTTTTTCGCGCTCGAACCGGTTCCGCTGAATTTTAAGTGGCAGAGGCAAGCTGTCGATTTATTCGCTGGCTGGCAAGCGGCCTCCCTCACTCCCGGCGTGAGCATTTCAGTGATGGTGGGTGCCACACGAAACTGGTCCACCGGCTCGAACCTCCGCGAGCATCTATACCGGATCAGAACCTCCCTGAGCGGGGGCTCCGTGTATCGCTACCTGCCGGTGACGGCTACCCAGGCGAACTTGCCAGCGGATTCCAGCGCTCCCCAAGGCAATCCATTCGCCGGCCTCTGGTTTGGGCAGATCGTTTTGGACTCGGTCACCAGCCTCGCAGCTGCGGGCGCGCCTATGCAGGCCACGGCGAGCCAACTTCCGATGCAGATATACATCCATGTCAACTCGACTGGGCAGGCGAGTCTGGTGCCCCGCTCCATCCTGATGCAGACGAAAACCGCCTCGCCGGACATCGCCCCCGTCCCTGTGCTGGTCGTGGACGAGACCCGCATCCCCTATTACGTAGGCATCCAGCAGCGGGCGGACGGGAAACGGGTGGGGATTCGATTTGAAACCATCTCCTTCGACCTGCCCCGGGATCTCAGGGCGGCCAGCCTCTCGACTTCCCTGCGCAACACGGTGGCGGGTTCCCGGAACATCGCCAATTCCGCCTCCGTGACCGATGCTGATGTGAGCGCCTATTTTTCTCTCGGCACGCGCAGTTCGCGCCCGCCAGACCTGCCGGAGACCTATTGTCTGACCTGGCCGCTTGACGGGCAGCTTGGCGTTGGCCGCACTTTAGGAACCGGCGGCTCCTCTCCCCTCACTCTGGATGCCTTTCACCGCAGCAACCCCTTCCGGCATGCCTTCCATGCCCAGCACGGGGCGGGCTACACGGTCTCTCGCAGTTTTTCCATCACCTTCGATGCCGCGCCCGATCCCACCATCCTCACCGGCACCTACCAGGAAACCACCCGCGGTCTCGCCCGGCAGGATATTGCCTCCAAGGGGAGCATCTCCCTGCGCCGCATCACCACCGCCGACACCCTCCAGTAAGCTCCCATGTTTTTCCCAGCCATGCACCTATCATTTGCCATCACCCCGGCCGAACGAGTCGCCCCCGGCTTCGGCGTTGCCCGCCGGATGAACCGTCCGCTGATCGCCTTCCTGATGGGCCTCCTCGCGACGGCAAGCGCGCTTGCCCAGCAAACGGTCGGCTTCCCTTTCCAAGACAACACCTTCCAGACCTGGACGGTGCCGGACACCGGTTGGTATCTGCTCGATGTCAGTGGCGGACAGGGCGGTGATGCCAGCAACGACCGCTACCATGGCGGCAAGGGTGCCCAGATACAGGCCTCGGTCCGGTTGACGAAAGGGGAAGTGCTGCGCATCGCCGTCGGCGGACAAGGGGGAAAAGGGAGAAGTGACGGCAATAACCCCAGCGGCGGCGGCGGCGGCGGCAGTTCTTCCATCGTCCGGGTGAAAAACACGGCGGACCCGCTCCCCTCGTCAAACGATGACCCTCTGCTATTCGTCGGCGGCGGTGGTGGTGCGGCCGCGGACAACGACGGCAGCCCGGGCAACGCCACCAGCCAGAACGGCGATTTTGCCTGGGGTGGCAAGAACGGCAATGGCGCGGGAGCCCCCAACACTAACTTTTATGAACGCGGTGCGGGCGGCGCGGGATATCGTACCAGTGGCTCTGGAGCCATCTCTGTTGGTGGCATTGCCTATCTCTTAGGAAACAGCGGCGGTAGTTTCATCAGCACTTTCACCGGCCAAGGCGGAGCCGGAGGTTGGGGCGGCGGCGGCCAGGGTGGCCGGGCCGAAAATAACAAGGACGGCAGCGGCGGCGGTGGCGGCGGCTACAGCGGTGGCGGTAGTGGGCCAAACGAAGGCGACGGCGGCGGTGGTGGCGGCTCCTTTGTGTTCGCTAGCACTGCCAACCGGCCAGCGGCCTCGGTGCTCGCCCGCAATACCGGGGCGCAGAGCGGAAACGGCGCCGTGTCCATCACGCTGCAGCGCTACAGCTTCCAGCCGGACACCTCCGCTCCGCTCAGCCTTCCGGACGCCTATTTCAGCAAGGACCTGCAGTTCCCCAACGATGTCACCGGGGGCGATGTGGACTTGGGAGGCAGTGCGACGGTGCCCGCGGGCGCTTCCTACGTGGAGCTCACTCCGGCGACCAATGGCCAGTCCGGCACCATGGTCGTCAAGTCCATCCCCGCGCGGCAGAAAGTGAGCCGGATGGTGGTCAAGTTCCAAGTGCAAACCACCGGAGGCACGACCCCGCCTGCGGACGGTTTCAGCTTCAACTTCGGCCCCGACCTGGCTGCCAACCAACCCATCGGGGTGGATGGAATCGCGAGCGGACTCTCCGTGACCTTCGACACCTATGACGGGGGGAATCCCGACTCCGCGCCGGCCGTGGAAGTGGTTTACGATGCGGTGGTGAAGGGCGGCATTTCCTTCTACGGCGCGCGCCAAGTTGGACGCGTGCCCACTTACCCCGTTGTGGAGGACGCCGCCGGCAATTCCCAGTCGCTCACAACCGGGGACAACTGGGTCCCGGTGCAGGTGGATCTCGTTGGCGATCTGGAAAAGGGCGGTGGCTTCGTCAGCGTCACTTGGAACGGGCTGCGGATCCTCAAGGACATCGCCGTGCCGTATCTGGTGTCACAGTCGGAGGGTTGGCGCATCGGATTCGGAGCCCAGACCGGCTCCCTGCACCAGTCCCATCGGGTCAGAGACCTCTCCATCGCGGCGGACA
This sequence comes from Prosthecobacter sp., assembly GCF_044378005.1. Taxonomy (GTDB): domain Bacteria; phylum Verrucomicrobiota; class Verrucomicrobiia; order Verrucomicrobiales; family Verrucomicrobiaceae; genus Prosthecobacter. The sequence goes on along the minus strand of NZ_JBILYB010000001.1, from coordinate 2,670 downwards.
CGTATGTGACGCTCGACGTCATCAGCCAGTTCGGCTCCAGCCTGGTTTCTCCTCCCGCTGGCCGCCTCAGCTACCACACCGGCGAGTCCGTCACTTTCACCGTCCCGCCATTCGTCTATCTCGACCGCTACCGGAAAACGCTCAGCGGCACCGAGGATGACATGCGGCTGCGGGCGGCCTACCGGGCGAAGCTCATGGGCGGCTCCATCGGTGGCCAGCCCCTGTTGGGCGGGTCCACCATCAAGCTGACCGAGTCCACTGTGGTGAACTGGCAGTGGGAACTCGAGTATCTCGCGGAGGTCAACACCGGCACCGAGACCATCCAGGGTCTCTCCGCCTCCTCCGTGACGGATTCGACCAATCAACCCACGCTCGGCCGCAACTTCCGCCCGCTGAACTACAACTTCGACTCGGTGGTCTATTCGCAGATCATGGGCACCGGCACCGGGCTGGACATCCAATTCCAGCCGAGGGGTTATGTCATCGAAAACGCCCCCAATTCCCCGGAGCGCTTCCTGCAACTTTCCGGCGGCGGCGACCACCTGCGCGCCAGTTCCGCGGGCACCGGGCTGATCGGCGGCGACGGATCCTTCACCATCGAGTTCTGGGCCCGGCGCGATCCCGTCACGATGACCGCGGATCAGAATGTGGTCTCGCTCGGATCTTCCACTGCCTCGGGCGCACAGCTCCGCGCCGGTTTCACCTCCGGGAACGCTTTCTTCCTGACGAACAACGGCGGCACCGTCGCGGCCCCCGCCGCGCTGACCGACGACAGTTGGCACCACTGGGCGGCCGTTAACGACAAGACCGCCAACACCGTCACCCTCTATCGCGATGGTAAGGTGGTGGCGTCCGGCAACCAGGCGCTGAACTTCTCCGGCAGCACCCAGACGGTCACCATCGGAGCCCGCGCCACCGGTGCCGCCACCGCGGACGGCTTCTTCCCGGGCGGCCTCAACAACCTGCGCGTCTGGAAAACCGCCCTCGGCATCGACCAAGTCCGGAACGGCCGCTCCACCCTCCTCGTGGGCCCAGGGAACGCCTCCCTTGGCCTCGAACTCCCCTTTGACACCCTGCCCACCGCCGACATGGCCGGCGTTTACATCGAGCGCCGCGAGGGAACGACCCTGCCCACCAGCGTCGTCGACACGGAATCCTTCCCGGTGCAGGCCAGTTCGATCCAGTCCGGTTTCGCACTTCCCGACCTGGCGACGGTGCCTGCGGCCGGTCCGGGGGGTTACTACGGATGGACCCTGCGTTCCCGGCTCCGCACCGACACCGCCGGTACCTATACCTTCCGAGTGACCGGTGGCGATGGTGCACAACTCTTCATCGACGGCAACCGGATCTGGAACCCTAACGCAAAACAGGACGACTCCAGCGACTTCGAGCAGTCTCTCCACCTCGACGCCGGAGACCACATCGTCGAGCTCAATGCCTACGAAGTGGACGGGCGGCGTCCCGCCCTCAGCTATGCCCCGTCGGGCACCACCCAGCAGTCGCTCCCACCCTCGAAGCTGTATGCACTCGCCCGCGAACAACTCGCTTTCGGGGCCTTCACCACCACCTCCGCCGAGGGGGGCAACGTCTCCTTCGCCACCGCCGGGTTTGGCTCGGTGTTTCCCGAGACCGCGACCGGTGCGCAGGTCGCGGCGGCTGTGTTGCCTGGCTTCCATTTCAACCCGCTCGAAAGCACGACGGGCACCACCCACAACATCGATCCGGGTGAAAAAGGCGTGATGGCCGATTACCGCCGTGTCTTCTGGATGTGGGACAAGAAATTCCGCTTCACCGTCGACGTCATGGCCGTCGGCCTGCCTGAGGCCGCCCTCACCGCCTTCCAAAACTACCCGTTTTTCAAGATGGTCAATGGCGTGCTCGACGGCAGCGTCAAGCAGACCCAGATCGCCGCGGGGATCCGCCGGGTGCTCGAACTGTGGCTCACCGAGGGCGAGCTGCTCGAGGTCGGCACAATCTACCGCACCCCGGACCGGCGCTACACGCTCAAGAAGATCTCGAACGCCATCAACAACTTCAGCCCGATTACCCGGGAATCCCTCGCCAACACGACCTATGGCGGCAGGGTGGCGAAGTCCTACCTCATCCCGGCGGTCTCGGCCCCCGGCAGCATGACCGTGGAGGTCGACAGGACCACCTACCGCACCGAGTTGGCCATCGGCGAGGGGCTGGATTTCTCCAGCCGAGATGCCATCGACACCCAGTTGACCCCCGACCTTCCCGACGACGCCGTACTCGTCTCCGTCACCGCCAACAGCCAGCCCGCCGTGACCGCACCCGAGGTGGTCAATGATGAACCGGGCTGGACCGGCGGACAGGGCGATCCCTGGCAGTGGGACATCGTCGGGGAAAAATGGTATCCGCTAAAGCCGGGAACCTACACCCTGGCATGGACGGACCGGAACACCGGCGAGACCTACCACATGGAGGTGACAGCCGCCTTCCCCGCGGACACCGAGACCCTTGCCTACCGTGAGGACGACGACGGCAACTACCTCGGGACCGCTCCCGGCTATAAGACGAACGTCACCTTCGACGCCACCAACGCCGCGTTCCCCGCCACCCCCGGCGCCCACTACCGTTACCTCGTCTCGCCCAGAACGGATTCGCCCTTCCCGGTCGACCTCGACCCCTCGGCCACTGACCGCTGGA
>NZ_JBILYB010000289.1:0-3514 GCF_044378005.1 Prosthecobacter sp. | reverse complement strand
GCTGAAATGGGCACGCAGGTGCCTGCCAAGATCACACCCGCCGGGGACAAAGCGCCCACCACCGCCGCCGAGGTCTGGAACCGCCAGTTCGCCAAAGCCTGATCCATCCCAATCACACACCCTCAACTCCTAGACCTCCATGTCTGTCCCAACTCTTCTCGACATCGCCAAGCTGGACGCCGGTATCGGCTACCCGCTCATTGAGGAAGCCGTGAAAATGGCTCCCGAACTCACCGTCGTTCCCGCCGATACCATGACCGGCACCACGATGGAACTGACCGTCCGCACCGGCCTCCCATCCGTGCGCTTCCGCAACGCCAACGAGGGCGTGCCTCGCAGCAAGTCCAGCTACGAAACGCGCACCTTCCAAACGCACATCCTCGACCACCAGATCGCTGTCGATGCGCAGATCGTGGACGGTGCCCGTGATCCAGGTCGCCTGCTCGAAAACCATGCCTCGGGTGTGATCGAAGCGGCCATGCAATACATCGGCTCGCAGTTCTACTATGGCACGGGCAATGACAGCAAAGGCTTCCCCGGTCTGCTTGCGCAGATCAAAGCCGATGCCGCGCATCTGGTGGATGCCGGTGGCGCGGCTTCCAAATCCTCGGTCTGGTTCCTGCGCCTGGGCCGTGAGTGTGTCGAGTTCCTGTTCGGCAACGCACAGTCCATCCGCCTCCAAGACACCTGGGATCTGGAAACGGTCTATGATGCCGAAGGCAACCCCTACAAGGCCTACACCAACTGGATGACAGGCCGTATCGGGATGCGCCTGGCCAACCGCAACTGCGCGGTGCGCATCAAGAACGTGGAGGAGTCCGGCAACGGCAAAAAGAGCCTCAACGACTCGCTGCTCTACTCAGCCTACGAGAAGTTCACCGACTTCGGCTTCGAGCCGACTCACATCCTCATGAATGGGCGCTCCCGCGAACAGTTGCGCAACAGTCGCACGGCCACCACCGCCAATGGCACGCCCGCGCCACTGCCCACCGAATGGGAAGGCATCCCAATCATCCGCACGGCCTCCATCGCCAACGACGAGACGTGATCAAAACAACCCTCATCATTCATCATCCTTATGCACGCTCTCAAAGACGCTGAACTTATCCACACAGTGGCCCTGCCTGCCGCTGCTGCCACGGCGACAACTGATCCGTTCAACCTGATCCAGAAGCCTCCCCACGAGTGCCACTTCGAGGTGGAACTCGCGCTTCCGGCCCTGCCTTCGCTGGCTGACACAAAGAAAGCCACCGTCACACTGGAAGACTCGGAGGATGGCATCACCTTCGCCACCATCGCCGCCCTGGCCTCCATGGAAGTCACGGGCGCGGGTGGAGCCGGTGCTGCCGCAGTCATTCGCAAGGTGCGCCTGCCATCCGATGTGCGGCAATACATTCGGGCCAAGGTCGCCGTGGAAGCTGCGGGCGGCAACAACACCGCCAAGTCGCTCACCATGGCGCTGGTGTTTTAAAATTCTCGGGGCGTGGGCCTCGGGTTCGGGTGCAGCCCTCTTCGCCTTGTGCGGGGAGGGCTGCTTCGTTTTGACGCGCACTGCGTGGCATGACCATCCACGACGAAATCGCCGCTGACTTTTCTGAAATCCTCCAGGACTTCGGCAAGGTCATTTTCTACCAGGGGCAGCCCGTATTGGCGCTGATCTCCGAGCCCATGCTTTCGGGTGAACTCATGCTGGGTGGTGAAGTCGATGAAGTGCGCTTCAATGCCAAGGTGCTGCGCACTTCTATTCCAGACATTCCGCACAGCGGTCAGATCGTGCGCTGGGAGAACAAGGACTACCGCATCAAAGCTGTGATGAATCGTCCGCCTCACGCCATCGTCACTTTGGAACTCGGTCCCGTTGATCCCTGACATGCGCGTCACTGGCAAAGTCACGGGTCTCGATCCGTTGAAAAGACAGATCGCTCTCTTCCCCAAAGAAGTGCAGCGCCCCATGGACAAGCTGCTCATCCAAGAAGTCCGCACACTCGCCGTGGAGAGTGCGCGGATCACACTGCCATTTGGTCTGACGGACAAACCCTTCAAGAAACTCGCGGCTCGCATCAAGGCGGACATTAACCGCATTTTTAAACGCGCTGACAACCTCGGCACGGCCTTCAAACAGCTCGAAGCCGCTGATCCCGCACTCGCTCGTGAGTACTGGCGCGCGGACAAGAACGGCGAACCGGAGAAGGCTCGGCGCATCCTGCGCAAACTGTGCGCCAAGGCAGGCATTCCCATCGGAGCCATACGCGCGGATCTCCACAAGAACGCACGCACGGCTCGCTACGGCCGCGTACCTGACAGCGCCAAAACGTTGGCGGTGATTTCCAAAGGAGAAGCTCTGGATCGCTACATCACCAAAGTGCAGCGGCAGATCGGTGCAGTAAAAGCGGGCTGGATTGCTGCGGCTAAAACGCTTGGTGGCACCGTGCGCGGCATTCCCCGATGGGCGAACACAGGAGCCCACAAAAGCTCGAAGGGAACGGCCATGGTGAAGCGGGGCGACAAGGGAGCCAACATCGAGCTTCAGAACCAGGTGAGCTATGCGCCTGAAGCCTGCAATGATGCCCAGCTTCGTCAGGCAGAACGCCGTGCTCGAGTGAGGCTTCAACACGCCATGGCAGAAAAACTCAAGGCCATGGCTGCCCGTGCGTTTCGACAGGGCAAGTAGAGCGTGAATGATCAACCCTCGCTCGAATACCGTCTCGCCAAACTGCTCGCCGACTACCTCACGCATGTCAGGCAACAGAACGGACTGCCGACCACACTGAACATCGGCATTGGCTTGGAAATGGCCGCACGGCAGAGGCCCTGCGTTTTTTGCCATATCGACACGTTGGAGTTTCCACACTCCAAGTTGATCGAGGCGAATGGCATCATGGTCCTTCACACTCACGCCGATGAAACCCCGGTGCTGACGGAGGCGATCTGGATAGCTTCACTGCGCTCGTTATTGACCAATCTCAGCGCGCTCTTCGCGTGGCTTGCTACGCTACCTGAAGTTGATCGCACGGGATGGGACATCCGCCGCCTGAGGATCACCCGCAGCGAGAGTGAGTTGAATCGCGAGGATCGGACTCGCAGCCACACCACACGGTTCTCCATCAGTGCGCAGTCCGCTGAATTGACACCCGTCGCCTGAGCACAGCCATGCCAGTGCAAGCCATCATCGAACACGGAACACGTCCTGCCTACGATCTCACCGACGAGACCGGCGTGCTGGTCACCAAGCTCTCCATCAAGCCGACTCGCGAGTATGTGGAGCGCAAGAACAGCCAGCGCATGGTTTCTTATGTGCGCGCAGAGAACCCGCGCATCACCTTTGAGTTCTCCGGCATCATTGTCGGCAACAGTGCCACGGGCTTTGCCGATCAGCATCCCGGCACAGCGATCACCGCGCTCGCCAATTTCCAAAGCTCCGTCCACGGGTTCTCGCCCACTGAAGGCAAGATCATCTACAAGGACCCGACACGCGAACTGAGCGACACGGATGAACCCCAGGTCAGCTTCACCG
>NZ_JBILYB010000288.1:0-3516 GCF_044378005.1 Prosthecobacter sp. | reverse complement strand
TCGCCGAGCTTGGCTTCAGCGTCGGCCTTCAGCTTCGCGAGGATCATCGCGCTGACTTCCTGCGGGCTGTAAGTCTTTGTTTCGCCGCCGACTTCGACCTGCACATGAGCGTCGCCATTCGCTGCGGCGACGATCTTGTAGGGCATGCGTTTGTCAGCATCGGTGAGTTCGGTGAACTTGCGGCCCATGAGGCGCTTCACGGAGAAGACGGTGTTGCGGGGATTCGTCACCGCCTGGCGCTTCGCGGCCTGACCGACGACGCGCTCGCCGCTCTTCGTAAAAGCGACGATGGAAGGCGTGGTGCGCGCGCCTTCAGAGTTTTCAAGCACCGTGGCCTTGCCGCCTTCAAGGACGGCCATGCAGGAGTTCGTGGTGCCGAGGTCAATGCCGAGGATTTTGCTCATGATGTGTGGGGTTGGGGAAAAGGTGAAACTGGATGATTTTGGTGTTCTCTCTTTGGCACGCGCCGTGCCAGCGTGGGCTGAGGATTTTTATCGCGTTGGTTATCAGTGCATTACAAAGATTCCACCTGCCGCCAGAACGAGCAAAACCCGCTAAAGAGTGCCAATTGTGGCACTTTTGCCCGTGACACTTGGCATTTTGAGCCAAGCACCTGGCACTTTACCTCACCGTGATGAAGTCGTGGTGATTCAGCAGCGTGTGGATGAAAGCAGGCCGGGCTTTTGCAGGCGGGCCGAGTTCCTTCAGTGCTTCGAGACAGGTCTTCAATTCTTCGGCGCCTGGGGCCGTGGCGAGCAGTGACTGGAAAGCAGTGCGAATGAAGGCTTCATCCGTGGGCTGATCGAGGCGGCGGGCAATGACCTCGGCGGAACTGAGCGAGGTTTGAGCGTTCATGAGCGCGAGCGCCTGCTGCGGGACGATGCTCTCGGCGCGGCGGTAGCAATCGAGGACGTTGGCGTTGTCGAACATCTCGAGGAAGAGGTTCGACTCGTCGCGGGTTTGATTGAAGTAGAGGCTGCGGCGCAGGAGCTTGTCGCCGGATTTGGCGTCGAGGGTCGGGCCGCCAAGGCGGGAATCGAGTCGGGCGGAGAGGTGCAGGAGGCTATCGCGCAGGATCTGGGCATCGAGCCGGACGGGATTCATGCGCCAGAGGTAGTGGTTCTCGGGATCGCGCTCGCGGTTCACGCTGGCGGCGTTGGCGTTGCTGCTGGTCATGGCATACGCGTTGCTGTGAACGATGAGGCGGTGGATGTGCTTGAGGCTCCAGCCATTCTCCATCAGTTCGATGGCGAGGAAGTCGAGCACGTCCTGCAGTGGCGGGCGCTTGGCCTGCCTGCCGAAATCGAAGACATTGGCGACGAGCGGCTGGCCAAAGTGCCTTAACCAAAGATGATTGACGACGACTCGGGCGGTAAGCGGGTTTTGTTTATCCGTGATCCAGCGAGCGAGAGCCGTGCGGCGGCCTGTGCTTGTCTCGGGGAAAGGCAGGTAGCGGGTCTTGTCCGTCTCGTCGGGACCTTCGAGAGCTTTGAGCGAAGTGACTTCGCGAGTCTCTTTTTTCTTGGCATCGCCCACGGGGATTTTGGCCTTCGCGCGAGCGGATTGGGCGGCGGTGGGGCTGAGTTTGACCGGAACGATTTCCAGCGGCTTGAAGGCAAGCACGGCGGGGATGCCGGGGGCGATGACGCGGGAGGTGTCGGGAGTCTTTTCCTCGCCTTTGATGTGGAGGTGCGTGGGCTTGGTGAGGTGGAGATCGTAGGCGCGAGGCAGGCCGTCTTTTTCGAGATCGGGCTGGCCGGGCTGGGCATCGAGCCGGACGTGGTAGGGCTCAAAAATGGCGCGCAGGGCGTAGTATTCGTCGTGCGTGATGGGGTCGTATTTATGGGCGTGGCACTTCACGCAATTCATCGTGAGGCCGAGGAAAGATTTGCTCGTGTGCTCGATGACGTCGTCGAGCCAGGTGGTGCGGTTAAAGAGGTAGTAGTTCCGCGCGAGGAAGCCGGTGGCGCGGAGCACATCGGGATTCTCCGGCGCGAGTTCATCGCCCGCGAGCATCTGCTGCACCATGAGGTCGTAGCCCTTGTCGGTGTTCAGGGATTCGATGATCCAGTCGCGCCAGTGCCAGATGTGCTTCTGGCTGTAGCGAAGCTGCGCGCCGAGACCATACCAGTCGCTGTAGCGCCAGATGTCCATGAAGTGGCGGCCCCAGCGCTCACCATGATGCGGTGAGGCGAGCAGTTGATCGACGATGCGCTGACGCATGGCGGGCGAGTCCTGCGCGGCGAAGACAGTCTGCTCTTCCAAAGTCGGCGGCAGGCCGGTGAGATCGAGATGCACACGGCGCAGCCAAAGCGTGGGCTCGATGGGCGCTTGCGGGACGAGCCCATGCTCGCGATGCGCCTCGGCGAGCAGTTGATCGATCGACTGCGCGCCGGGCGCTTTTTTTGGAGCCATGAAGGCCCAGTGCGGACCTGCGGGCACGCTTTCCTCCGAGGCATGACACGGCACGATCACCAGCGAGGCCAGTGAGAATGCGATGATGAGAAGCCGTGAGCTAGCTGCCATGAGAGCTGTCACATACGACGCTCGGCGCCGACTTCTTTTGAGTTCAGTCCTCAGCGCTGCGACGTCTCGGCGGCGAAAGCGGTGACATCCGTGAACCACTGGCGCATGGCTTTGAAGCCACGAACGAGCGCGCTATCCAGCGTCTCCGTGCAGTGCAGGCGTGCGGCGAGGCTGTCCTCCACGCCACGATAGCGCGGCAGGAGGTAGCAAAGGCGGACCGGCTTCGCATTGGGCGCGCTGCGGTGCCCGAGGCTGGGATGGAGCAGGCCTTTGCACAAAACGAGTCCGTCGGCAGGGAGCAGTACACGCCTTGCCGGAAGCACAAGCCACGGGCGGCGGACGAAGACGGCGTTGCCACTCGCATCGGTCTCGATGCGACCATAGCTGCGCGAGGGAATGCCCTGATGTGAGCGCGCGAGGAAGGCCCCTGTCCCTGCGGCGCGAATTTCATCCGTGGTGGACTTCTTTCCAAACAACAAATCGCTCACCATGACGCTGCCGAAGACGAGCAGGCGGAAGGACCAGCGGGCAAGCAGGGCGCTGATGATGGCGATGATGCCACACAGGACGAGTGCTGGAATCGGGCTGACGGTGTGGATCATTGCCGCGCAGGCCGTGAGCAGGGCGAGGACGCCGAGCTTGGCGAGCTTCAGGCCAGTATCGACGATGCCGAAAGGTGAAAGCGCGATCAGGACATGAATGGCATGAGAGGTGAGCCACACTACAGCGAAGAGCGCGAGGCTGAGCGGCACCGTGATCCAGGGCGATTGGAGGGAGGCATCAAGCATCGCGGCGAGCGGAGTCATGGCGAGTCCCGAGCCTGCGAGAGCATTCGCGGCTTGCTCGGGTTGGATACGCTGATGCTCACTCATGGCCAGAGCCACTAGAGGAACGAAAGCTGCGCTGGCGACGAGAGCGCTGGCTTTATTTTCAAAAAGTTCCACCCAGTCGAGCGGCTTCTTTAAAATACCCGGCACGGCTGCCCCGAAG
>NZ_JBILYB010000160.1:0-13550 GCF_044378005.1 Prosthecobacter sp. | reverse complement strand
GATCGTCGCCCCGGTGGACTCGGCGTTGAGGTCGGGAAGGAAGGTCTTCGTAGTAGAGACATTGCGAATGACGGCCGTGGGGAAGAGGTCCAGGGAGACAGCGCGGCGGTCTGGGTCGGAACTGGGAACGCGAAGACCGTTTAGGCTGACAACGTTGTAGCGGTCACTCAGGCCGCGGACGACGACAAACTTCCCGTCCGCCACGTTTACACCAGTCTGCTTGGAGAGCAGCTTGGCCGCATCGGAAGCACCTGTCTGGGAGATGAACTGCGCACCCAGGACGTCGGTGAAGCTCTTTAGCTCCGTACGCAGCTCGATCTCACCAACACCTCCTTCCGCCGTGTCCACGATCTCCTCCTGACTGACGACAAACTCATCGAGTTCGACGACCTCCGCGGTAATCTCGACCTCGACTTCCTTCACAGAGCCCGCACTGACTACCAGATCACTGCGGCGCTCGCGGATGAAACCTTCCTTGCTGATGAGAACGGCATACTGCCCAGGTGGCACACCGTTGATGAAGAAAACGCCCTCTTCGTTGGTAACTGCGGACAGGCTAGATCCCTCCAGCGCCACGCTGGCACCGGCCACGGGCACGGAGAAGTCGGCGTCCAGCACGGTGCCACGAAGGCCGCCGCCAGCCTGCTGGGCGAAGGCAGACTGGCAGGTAAAGATAAATACGGAGAGCGCCATGGCGCACAAGCGCAGAAGACAGCCCTCCGTCTGCCTGAATGAATAAGTCTTGGCAGCTCCGGGGGTCATTGAGAAACAGAGTCGTCCAGGTGAAGGAGGGCGGCGATCTGCTCGTATGCCTTGTCGCTGAAGGGCAGATTCAATTCAGCATGCAGCAAGCAACATTCCAAAGCGGCATCGGCAGCGATGCGGGGATGAGGGTAGCGGCGTGCAGAGGCCACGGCGTCAGCTAACGCCTGATCGCGCTCTGTTTCGCTGCCTACACGATGGGCAGCGCGAGCGGCAGCCACCAGTGCACGGGACGAGTCAGCGATAAAGACCTTCGCCAGCTTGTCACGGGCGTCCTTGGCAGCCTTGATGGCGAGGTCTTTTTCGCCCCATTCCAGAAGCACCGGCACAGCGTCGGCAAAGTACGGGCCTTTCCACTCCGCTTGCTCCGGGTATGCCGCAGTCTGCGCCAAGTAGCGGTTCATTGCCTTGCTTGCATGTGAGCGAAGTTTTTCGTGTGACCAAAGTGTGCGTGCCAGATCCAGCAGACCGTGATGTGCTCCCGGATGATGAGATTCCGTGCATAGCTGTCCGACATAGTCGATGAAAGGAAACGCCCGCTCTTCAGGTAGCGCTGGCAGTGCCTTCTCCATGGCGGTGATGGCGAAGCGCACCGAGGCCAGCGCACCGGATGCTTCTTTGCTGATCCGGGCTTTTACCGCTTCCAGAGTCTTCGGAGGCTCGGCGAGTTTGCCAGCACGCAACCACTCTGTCTCCACCTCTAGGCGTATATCAGGCTCCAGATGCTTCAGATCTACCAAGTTGCCGGACTTCTCCGCCATAAGCCCTTTCGTGATGGCAATGTCCCTTTCTGCGTTTCGCCTGCGCACCATAGATAGCCGGGGCAGGCTTTTTTCGATGTCCGGGATCAGGGCTGCAGCCTCCGGCTTCCGACCCGCGTGCAAATGATACAGCATGAGCCGCGTGAATCCGCTTTCCTCACCCAACAATCGCATCTTTTCGGACAGCATCAGGGCGTCATCCAAGCGGCCAGCCTTCAGGTTCGCCGCCACAACATCGCCTAGACGAGCAGTGTAACTCGGAACATCGGCGGCGAGCAGGTCCGCACAGGACTCAGCTAGTCGGATAGCATCACGTTTCGGGTATTCGGCCCTCGGTTTGGCGTGTTTTTGCGAGTCAACCATCAGCTCTTCGATCAATTTTTCTGTCGAGGCGATGGAACTCAAATCTTGTGCCGACACCAAACAAGGGCACGAAAGCAGCGCCATGATAGGAAGGCAAAGGAGGTAATTGGAGATTGGCATTTATCCCCTGCATTGTGACGGCCACACGTTGAAGGAAATGTGTTTTCGGTTACAAAAAAGTAACTTTGGGAGGCTGAAATCAGATTTGGAGGCCAGTAAGCAAACTTTTCGTCACACAAATCCGGGTCCAGTTCTGAAATCGAGCTGAACAATGGCACCTTCTGGAAGCACCGCGGCAGACAAACCATGCGAAGCGGGACTGTCTCTGAGAAACTCCCCTTCTCCAAACGTCTCTGCTTTATTTAGGGTTCTGCGAGTCCTGCTTTAGCGGGGCTCGATGTAACAGAAATTCCATGGGCTTGGGAGAAAGCGTGGATTCAAAAGACCTACATCATTCCCGCAACACTCACCATCTTGGAGGAAAGTGATTGCGCCCTGCCGTGCGCACCATGAAAAAGGGCGGCTGGTATGAACCAGCCGCCCAGAGTTTGAGAACGGTGTAATGCAGATCAACCTAGACGGTCATTACTGCGGGATCACGCGGTAGTGAACAGGAGTGCCAGTGAAGCTGTAGCCACTGTCAGCCACGGTGATCTGTCCGACGGTGGCGTTCGTGTCCGCAGATCCTCCGTCCTGAACAGAGGTGAAGGGCACGAAGGTCTTGCCATCCGTGGAGCGCTCAACCACATAAACCACAGCGTCACCGGCGACGGTTTCAGTGGTGTCAGCCGCGAAGCTGGCAGACACGGTCGTGGTGGCGACACTGAGGGTGACTGAAGGGCGGGCGACGTTGTCGTCGGCCTTGTTGATCAGGTCCACGGCGTGGGACCAGCTCCAGCCCCAAAGCCAGTTGTTGTCACGCATGGCACCGCGGTGACGCACCGGGGAGAAGAAGTTCGTCACGCCAACGCGGGACGGATCTGAACCGATGTCGTCACGAGCGATGCTGTCCAGGCTGGTGTCGTCAACAAGACGGGGGTCGAGACCGTTCTTGGTGGCATGGCCTTTGAGGCGGAGTTGCGAGATGGCAGCAGCAGCGTGGGTGAGGGTATTGCTGGCATCACCGCCGCTGGTGGCGCTGCCGAAGTTGAAGTAAAGAGTGTCAAGGACATCAGCGCTGGTTTCCACCGGAGCGGTGGCGTGGCCGGCAATGAAGACCACGGGACCATGGATGTCTTCGGAAACACCGCGTGCCCACTGCCCATCTGCACCCTTCAGGATGTGCATCGCACTATCCTGGGCAGCAGGGGTGGTATTGGCACCCTTGTTGCCGATAAAGGTGAAGTTGAAAGCCCAGGCATTGGTCTGGGGGGTGACGCGGGAGTTGTCTGTTTCGGAGCCATCCCACTCGATCATCTTATCACTCACAGCTGCAGCATTACGTCCGATGGAGGTACCGTCGGTGGCATTGCCCCAGCCTGAGCGGAGGTAGCTTTCGTTGTCGTTGATGGCGAAAAGATGCTGGAGGTTGCCAGAGAAGCCGAAGTCACCGTCGAAGCAGTCATCACCATTCAAGACAGAGGCGAGATAGCGGCAGTTTACATAACCGCCGAACCATTCGAAACCGTCGTCGGCGTTTTGAGCCACTTCCTGGAACTCAATCACCGTGCCACGACCCACGCCGCCCATGGTAACACCATTGATTTCATTAGCAGCAGCGAGGTTGAAGCCGCCGTAACGATGGGACCAGAAGCGGATGACGCCGCTGTTGTCGTTTTCATCCACGCCGCCGAAGAAGCCTGGATTGAAGGTGGTGCTGGAGGAGAAGACGGTGCCTGCACCATCAGCATCAAAGGCGGTGCCGAGAGTGACCGTGGTGTTGGTCAGGCCTTCGATGAGGGCGAAGCCGGTGCCGTTCCCCGTGGCCGTGGTGAAGGTGTTGGGGTAGGCGATCGTTTCGCTGGTCACAGCGCCGGTGGTGTTGTCCACACCACCATGAACGCTGCCGTCCCAGGTGAGGGCATTGGTATCGCCATCGCGGTCGTAGCCGAGAGGCGTGCGGCCCAGGATGACGAGTCCACCGCACTCCTTGCTAAAAGCAAAGGCGTTCGCTCCAGTGCCGCCATCAATCGGGTAAGGCTGGGCTGTCACAGGAACAGAACCAGAATTGCCAGTGATCGCGACAGGAATGGTGTTCGCGCCTCCAGCAACATAAGGGTCGTCCAGCGACGTGAAGACGATAGGATCGTCCGCTGTAGCGTTGCCCACGATTTTGGCACCACGGGTGACAATGATGGAACCCGGGCTGTTGGTGAACCCGGTGATATCAGCACGGGCAGCGCGTATGATAGTCCCTGGTTCGACGGTGAGCTTGGCCGGTGGGAGGAGGTAAATGACCTTCGTGATAACATAAACGTTGTCACGGGAGAAGCGGGTGTCCGCTGTGATGTCAGCGGCGACTTCGACGATGGCAGCCTGGGCTGCACCACCGAATCCAAGAGCCGCCGTGGCGGCTGCGAGGATGGATTTGGAGAAAAATTTCATGAGTTTGATCAATAGAATGAGGTCAGAACTTGAGTGAAGGGAATGAACCGTGGAGAGCGCGGATTAGGCGCGGCGACGGCGGAAGAAGAAACCGCCAAGACCGAGGAACATGAGCAGCGCGCGGGAAGGCTCTGGCACAGCACCGATGGTGCCGAGGCGGTGCGAACCAGCACCAGCGCCGATGTCAGCACCCGTGCCAAGCTGACCGACGAGGGCGGTAAGAGCGGAAGGCGTCATGTCGAAGGCAGAATCGTTGCTGGGGATGACGTCGCTGTCAGCCCAGATGTAGGTGCTGGCGAAGATACCCTGCTGGGTAGCGCTGAGGAGGTTGGCATTGTCCAACACCCACATGTAGATGTTGCTGCCAGCGATGTCGTTGGCGACGTTGGTGGTGGCCCCGCTGCTGAGGTCATAGGTGGTGCCACCGTAGGTGGTGGAGCCGCCAGCGTAGGTGGCTGCACCGCCGAGTGTGGTGTTGTCGAAAAAGCCAGGGGTGGCGAAGGCACTGATGGGGCCGTTGTAGTTCACCACTTCACGGAAATTCGCGTCCAGGAAGGCGATGTTATCCGCGTTGCTGGTGATTGCCGTATTCGTGATGGTGAAAGTGCCGAAACGGATGCGACCATTCGCGAGAGCGGTGGTGCCGTCCGCGAGGGTCAGCCCATTGCTGACGTTGTCAGCAAGGAGGGTGGCTGCGGAAGCGGAGCAAAGAGAGGCGGCGAGGAAGCCGAGGGTAAGAAATGTCTTTTTCATAGTGAATGATTTTTAAATTACTTTCGCGGTTTGAGGAGTGGTGATGGGTGGGTTATTCGGCGAAGGGTTCTGGAAGGGCGAAGCCGACGCTGCCGGCCTGCTCGCGGAAGAGGATGGCCTTGCCCGGAGTGAGGACGACGCCGCCCTGATCGGCTCCAGTCGGAGCAGAGGTAAGGCGCCAGCCAGTGCCGCCGAGGCCCCCGGTTTTGTAGAAGTAGCTGTTCAGCACGCCAGCGCTCTCGATGTAGATGGTGTCCGCCGAAGCCGCGCCCGTGGAGCCTGTGACATGAGTGTTCAGGCTGCTGGCGGCCAGCGTGGTGGAGACGGAGAAGGGATTGTTGACGATGTTAAAACCAGCGACAACGGAGGGGCTCTCACGACCGATGGTGGTGAAGCCCGTGGAGCGCAGGTTGAAAGCGGAGCCTGCGTTGCGGCGCTGAACGAGGACGGCGTGGCCGGACTCGATCACCGTGCCACCCTGTTCGGCACCCGTCGGAGCGGAGGCGAGCCTCCAGCCGGAGCCACCAAGACCGCCAGTCTTGTAGAAGTAAGCGACGACCGCACCCGCGTTGTCGAGATAGACAAGGTCGGAGCTGGCAGAGCCAGTGGTAGTGTTCCAGCCAGCGGCAGGAGGAGCACCAAAGAGTGTGGCGAGGGTTTCCAGTTCATAGATGATGAACTCATCACCGACGTTCGGGGTCAGCGCGGCGTTCGTGACGACCGTGCTGGCTGTGTTGCTGGCGAGGCGGGAGGACTGGCCATAGGCGGTCGTGCTGCTGCCGACAGGGGCGTTGGCACCCGTGCCACGCTGGTCGTCACGGCTGGTGATCTTGATGGCGTGCGGAGTGGTCAGTGTTCCGAGGGTAGCGGAGACTCCCAAGGTGGTGCCAGAGACGCTCGTGATCGTGCCGGAGGCGACGATGTTCACCAGGGGAATGGAGACGAGGGTGGACTGGTTGATGGGGAGGGTGACATCAAGAACCGCAGCCGTGCGGCTGACGGGTAGATCCTGGGCCTGCACAGCACCGCCGGAGAGTGCTGCGAAAGCGAGGATGGCAAAATAGAACAACGAGGAGGATCGCTTCATGGATTGGGAAGAGGTGTTGGGTCATGGCGAGATTTCCCGCCAATTTCCGTTATGCCCGCTGATCGACTCTTTTTAAAGATGGCCTGTGCAACATTACCGTCACTTCTGGCTTGTTTTTCAAAAATGGAGGCACCCCAAGAAGCCGGTTGACCAATTGTTTCAATAAATTCACCACGCAGAACTGTCTCGTGACTGAGCTTGTTTATAGAAGCAGTCATGTCGAAGCCCACATCCGCATATGATCCTTTCATCATGCCGTCCATGACTCAGAAAAAGCGGACGCGGCGCATGGTGCCAGAGCACTGGGGCAGTTCTCTTCTCGGCCTCGGCGTGGGCCTGATCATGACAGCCGCAGTCATCGCCGGAACCTGGTATTTTTCAGGACTGAATGAGCCGCCCCGCGCCACCTCAGCGGCCTCGGTCACGCCACCAGAACCTCTGGCAAAAGCTCCAGCACAGAGCCTTCTGGTGGGTGCGGTGAAACCTTCGGCACCCGTCCGTCACATCTCCATGAAGGAGATTGCAGCCATGGAGATGAAACAGGTGCGACGCCCTTTACCCAATGTTTTCAGGGAAAAACCGGAAGGCGGCATGGCAAGCCACACGGAGATTCTGGCGCTGTCCTCGGCCCAGGTGAAGGAGGCTGCGGCAGTTCTGGAAGGCTACCAGCGGGCAGACAGCGTGGAGGGCAAGGCCGACTATGTGCTGAACAAAGACGCGATGCTGCCGAAAATGCGGAAGCACTACCAGGAACGCCAGGACGCCGATCCCGTGACGACGCGGCTGGTTTCCGCCGCACAGATTCTCTTCGGTTCCAGTTCGTTTCTGAGCCTGACCTATGAAAGTCCGAGCCACAGCGACCGTCAGGCAGTGGCCATCTTTGTCCGCTCAGTCGGTGCCGGGATGCTGCTGGATTGGGAAAGCTGGACGGGCTTCAATGACATGGACTGGCCCACGCTCCAAAAAGAGAAACCGCAGACGCCTGTCTGGATGCGGGTTACCGCAGTGCCCGGGGATTACTACAACCATGAATTCGCTGACAAGGCCCACTTCCTCTGTGTGAAGCTGATCAGCCCGAACGGAGGCCACTCGATGTACGGCTATGTGCGGCGCTCGGCGATGGTGGCCACTTACTTATCCCAGCAGTTGCACTACGAGGAATATGAGATCACCGGTCGATCCAGGGCCTCGATGCGGTTGACCGTGCGCATTACTTTTCCGCCGGCGGCAAAGTCAGACCAGTGCGTGAACATCCGCCAGGCGCTGCCGAACCGTTGGTTCATGTTTGACTGGGAGTCTCAGGCCGGTCTTTGAGCCGTCTGAGCTGGGCTCTTCAGGGGTTGCACAGAGGGGTGAGCAGCGTATGGGACCTGGGCGGCACCCTCCGCCCGCATGATCCATGGCACAGAGCACTTCCAGGCCGGCTCCTGAGCCGGTGCCTTTCAGAAAACGCGCCCGTTTTGGGCGTGTGACAAAGACCGCTTTGGTGATCATTGTGGGAAGCGCCCTGGTACGCTGGGTCGGCTGGCCGGTCTGGCAGGAGGTAGCGCGCAGGCGAGCCCTGGTGGCCCTTGAGGAAGCCCATGACCATATCGGCACCGGCTCCTGGAAAGAAGCTTCCGAATGCCTGAAAACTGCCTCGCGAGGCCTGCCGCCAGATGATGTGGCCTTCCTCCGCGCCGTGGCTGCCTTCCTCGACAAAACCCAGGGCGATCCGGCGCTGCTAAGATCCACCCTGCTCCGCCTGAAGGAAATGGGCCACTGGCAGAGTGGCGACAGTCTGAGTCTGGCCTGGACCACCTACCACAGCGGAAATCTCCTGGCTGCCGCCAACGCCTTCGATCTTCTGCCGGAGGACCTGAAGACCAGCAAAGAAGGGCGGAGACTCGCCGCCGCACTGTCCGAGGCCCAAGGTTTCCCCCCGCCAGTATGGGCGGAGTCGGAGGTCGAAAAGCTGATCCGCACCCACACATCGGGCATGACGGAGATGCAGGGTGCCGCTTTGCAGAGGCTGTGGGAAGTGTCCCGTGAGGAAACGGCGGAGGCGCTGCACGCCATCGCCTACCTCGCCGGTCTGAAAACGCTCTCCGCCACTGAAGCGGGGGTGCTTGTGAAACGCGCAGAAACTCACCCTGCCGCCTCTCTGCATGAGCGGCTGGCGGCTTACTCAGGGCTGATGCGTGCGGTCCCCGACACGCGCCACAAGACGCTGACCGGACTGGTGGATCTCTGCCGGAGCGGCTCGCGTGAGGACATGCGGGTCTTTGTGGAATGGCTGGCATTGGAAGGCGAGAGTGAACTCATCCGCACGTTGCTGACGAAAGACGCCTTGTTCACTGACGCGGCCCTGTTCGCAGCCTACGCCCAGTCACTCGTCCTCTCCGGCCATTGGCAGGAGCTGCGGCTGCTCCTGACAGAGGACGAGTATCTGCCTCCTGTCTCCGCAGGGCGTGTCCAGCTCTGGCTCGCCGAAGTCGCCAGCCATGAAGACACCGGCGGCGCGGCAGTCGAAAAGCATCTTAAAACCTGCCTTGAACTCGAATCGACTGGCAACCGGCGGACGATGCTGGCAGCAGGCATGCTCGCTGAGAAGCTGGGCCTGGCTGATCTGGCCCTTGATGCCTACGACAAGCTCGCGGACTCCAATCACAGCCGTCCGCTGGTCTTCATTGAACGCGCGGCGGAGCTGGCGGCCGCCCAGGGCATGACGGAGCGCCTCATCGGCTACACACGCAGTCTCTACAAACTCAGGCCGGATAACCATGCCTATCGGCTGCGTCTGCGCTACCTGGAGGTGCTGCAGGGCATCAATCTGGAGTTTGCAGACTCAGAAAAAGCAGGAGCACCTGTGGAAGAGGCTCCCATCCGCCTGATCCAGGCGCTCGCCGCCTACCGTATGCAGGACGCAGCGAGGCTGAAAGACCTGCTGGCTGAAGTCATCCCCCGCGAGGATTTTCTGACCCATGGCCAGAAAGCCGTGCTGGCTGGACTGCTGGCTGCCGACGGCCAGGTGGCAGCAGGCTTCCAAGTCGCGGAAAAACTGCGGCGCAGCCTGCTTCTTCCAGAGGAACAGCGCTTTCTGGACATGGCGCTGTAAAAAAGGAGCGCCGTTTCCGGCGCTCCTCGAAGTGTATCAAAATCCAATGACTCAGATCATGGCATAATGGCCTCGCTGAGCGTGAAGGCGCCCGAGAGCCTGCGGGCTGGCTCAAAGGAGCTGTCGTCCGTGAGGAAGAAGCCGACGCCGAGCAGTTCACCGTTCACCGGGACGACTAGGCCTTCGAGCTTCTCAGGCTTGGTGCCTGGCTTGATGGTGCCAGAGATGACCCCCGTGGCAGGCACGGCGGTCATGGTGATGCCAAGCGCGTTCGTGTTGGCCACCGTGATTTTGCTGCCCACAGCGATGGTGGCGGCCTCAATGATGTCGTCCGCATTCGTTTCTGGATCTTCCAGGTTGGCGTCGGTGACTGTGAGCGTCGCATTGTCTGTGCCTGGGGTGAGGTCCAGCAGGACTTTCGGGCTGGCAGGAACCACATAGGCACCACCTTCGATGGAGAGGTCCACCGGGCCAAAGCCTGCTGCATACAGCGTGTTTTTGACGTTGTTGGGCGGGCGGTTCCAACTGGCATTTCCCAGCAGGGTGTTGTCAGAAGCGTCTGCATTGCCTTTGGAGTCGATTAAGATGTCGCCAAGCAGGGAGCCTTTGATTGTCGTCTTGTAGAGGGTCTGGAAGATGAACGCTTCACCGTTCGGTCCCATGAAGGTGGCGAAGGTGATGGACTCACCGTCGGAAAGCTTGCCGGCAAAGGTCAGCTTGCCGTCTTTGGCGACGCTGAAGCTGGCAAAACTTTTCCCCTGGGGAATGTCGAGATCACCAACATCAAGAAGATCGGCCAGCTCAAGAAGCATGTGGTGGCGGGCCATGTAGCCGACTGCGTTCGCCGCAGCCGGAGCGGCCAGCCACTTGTTGCGCCAGCCCTCGAAGGCCAGGGGGGTGTCCATGCCAGCGCTGATCTCACCATCCGCCAACTTGTTACCAGAGAGGCTGAAGCTCACCTGGAGAGGTGCCTGGTTGATGGCACGGAGCACGGTGAAGGAGACTTCATGCACGTTGTTCAGTGAATCGAACTCGAAGCCGCCGGCGAAGCTATGGACTGCGGTGCCAAGGGTGATCTTTCCAGACACGCCCCCGGTGGTGGCGATGGTCATGTCGAAACGACCCCCAAGACCCTGGCTGAGGTCGCCGCGCTCGATCGGGCCAGACCAGGTGCCGACGAGATTGTCGGCAATGCCAGTGATGACGATCTCATCCGTGGCTGTTGCATTTGGAAGTACGCCGTTCGAGACGGTGATGGTGATCTTGGCCGTTTTGCCCGCTGGTGTCGCGGCCTGCGGACGTCCGCTGATGAGGCCGGTGACCTTGTCGATCACCAGTCCCTTCGGAAGACCGGCGGCGGCAAAAATGGCCGGGGTGCGCGTGAGCGTGCCATCGACCGGCACTTGGAAACTGTAGGGCTCGCCGACCTGACCATCTGGCATGTTCAAAGCCAGCGGGTTGGTGATCAGAGGAGCCTGATTTACAACGATCAACTCCGTGGAGGCACCGACGACCGGGCTGGCGATACCAGCAGCCTGGACTTCACAGGTGTAAAGCACGGCAGCCGGAGAGGTGGCCAGCGGGGTGATCTTCAGTGTCTTCGTGGTTGCACCCGGGATGACGTCGCCATCCTTCTTCCACTGAAGCGTGGCTTTGTTCGCCGGCAGCACACCCGTCTCGGCGTAATTGAGTGTCAAGGTCACGGAGCCCTTGGTGTTCTCCTTGGCGACAACACGCGCGACAGGGACATTGTCCTGAACAACGGTGAGGAGGGCCTGATTGCTTAGCACTTTGTTCGTTTTGGTAGCGACCACATTGCTGACTTCGCAACGATAGAGGCCCGCATCCTTCAGGCTGACTCCGTAAAGCGTCAGTGTGTCTGTGGTGGCGCCAACGATCGGAGCTGTGCCTTTTAACCAGCGGTAGGTCAGCGGACCGGAGCCGGTGGCAGTGGCGCTGAAGGTCACCGTTTCGCCAACTTTCACCGCCTGCGTGTCTGGATGATCGGTGACTGTGGCGATGGGGCTGAGCACGTTCAGGCTGACGTTGTTGGAATTAGCAGGGCCGCCCGCGTTGCTGACTTCCACATAGTAAGTGCCACTGTCCGTGATCTGAGGGGTGGCGATGGTGAAGGTGGCGCCCGTGCCAAGGACGGTGGCGCTGCCGGTCTTGAACCATTTCTGGGTGAATGGCGCATCGCCATCCGCCGTGTAGCTGAAGGTCACCGAGGTGCCGACGTAAATGTCCGCACTTGCTGGTGTGCGCGAGGCGATGACGTTGGAAGGAGCTACCGCCCCAGCAAGCTGGAGCACATGGGAGTTCGCCCCGGCACCGATGTCCGCACCTGTCGCGAGCTGACCGATGTGGGCGGTGATACCCGGAATGCTGGAGTCAATGTCCATACTCGTCGAGTTGTCGGGGACTGTGTCCGCATCTTTCCAGCGAATGTCCGAGGAGAAAATTGCCTGTTGGGTCGCCTCAGACGCCGTCGTGTTGTTGAGAACCCAGACATAGACCTTCTCGCCCACGATGTCTGTCGAACTGGTGTCCTCCGTGGTACCACTGGTCGAGTCAAAAGGGCGACCATCATACGTGGCCGAAGTGGAGTAGTTCAGATTCAACTCGAAAAACCCGTCTGTTGAGAAGGTGTTGATGACCCCGCTGTAGCTGACCACTTCGATGAAGGCCGCATCTAGGGCGGTGAAGCTCGCGGCATTCGCAGCGTAGTCAAAACCGGTCGGGAAATAGCCATAGCGGATCGTGCCACTGGCCAGAGGCGTCGTCCCGCCAGCAAGCGTCAGGCCATTTCCGACATTCGAGGATGTCAAAGTCGCAGCTTGTGAACCCGCTCCCATGGTGAGCAGCAGGAGCAGTGCGGATAAAAGATATTTCTTCATGGGTTGGATGGGGGTTTGGGGGGCGTTGTCATTAGCCAAGCAGAACCAGGGGATTGAGGTCGGTTCTGATTGGGGAGTTTTGTATCCGCCTTTCCATGCATGTATCCGTCACGCGAGATTCCGCGCCAATGAGTGGGATGAAACATTTTCGTCACCTGTTATGGCGCTGAATGGAGCATCCATGAGCATAAGGTGCGCGCTGGAAACGATTCCGCCACATGCTGGCCTTTCTGGCACCAACGGTAGGCTTGAACCTTGTCAGCGCCTTGTATTGACAAGGTAAACGTTAATCCCATAAACCCAAAGCCCGGCTCACCTTCCCAGCCAAAAAGCTTCATCGCACAGGACCGACCTGCTCATCTGTCACGTCGGGGAACTTCGTTGCCAACTGCTGGTAGTAAACCTCCGCCGCCTTCATGTTCCCCCGGCCTTCGTAGTAGCGCGCGATGCTCATCAACTCACGCCGCTCGGCCAGACGCACTTCCCCGAGACAAGCCCGGGCCTGAGCACCTTTGTCACTTTCAGGAAATCGGGCGATGAACCATGCGAGCGACACCGCAGCAGCCTCGCGCTGATGTGGGCTGTCGCCGCGCATCGTCTTCCAGTCCTTGTAGGCGATGTAAGCACATTGATAGGCGGAATCATCCGCCAGTTCGTGCCTCGGAAAGTTCTCCGCGAAATCTTCATGCATGGCGATGGCTTCGCGTTTCTCGCCGGCCTTTTCCAGTGTCAGCGCGAGGTAGTAGTGCGCCTGTATGCCGATCTCACTTTGCGGGCCGTTCTTGACGATGACGCGCAGCATCTCCGCCAGCACCTCGGGGTCCACTTTTTGTGAAGGACGCACGGGTTCCAGAGTGCGACGTGCCTCAGGGCCTCGCCCCATAAGCCGCAACGCCAGACGAAGCTGCCCCTCATGCGCTTTGGCAAAGTGCCCCGGCTGCTCGGTGGCGAGACGGTTCAGCGCCTCGAAGGCGGCCGGATCTTCACCCAGATGTTCCTGCAGGCGATATATCTCCCACAGCGCCAGCGCGCATGTTTCACTCCGACGATACTTGGTGGCGATGGTATTGAAGCGCTCCAGCGCCTCCTCGTGCTCACCCTCGGTGATGAGTTTCATGCCACGCTGGTAAAGCCTCACCGCATTCTCATCCTCAGCAGCCAGGATTGCAGTCGTGGTCAGCAGGAAAGCAAACAGCCCCAGATGCCCGGGGCTGTAAGAAAGGAAAGACTTGAAGAGCTGCCTCATGATCAAGGTGCCGCCACAGGCTCCAGCAAAGGCAGCGCTC
>NZ_JBILYB010000285.1:0-3537 GCF_044378005.1 Prosthecobacter sp. | reverse complement strand
CTTCGCCCTGGGGTCCGGTGGCCATGCCATCACGGAACTTTTTCATGCCGTTGTCGTCCTCGCCTTCACCATCACCGAGGAAGCCCTTCCCCTGACCGAAGCCCTCGCCCATCTTGTCGCAGGTGCCGCCTTTGTTTTTCAGAGACTCGCGGAGCTGGTCGAGCTGCTCTTTGGACATGGACTTGAGGTTCTTCGGGTCGATTTGGGACAGCTCTTTGAGCAACGAAGGATCGAGAGGCAGTGAGCCTGACTTCATCTGCTCCAGTGCCTCGGCGAATTCCTTCAGCATCTGCTCCTTGGCCTGCTCGGAGAGCTTGTCGCCGTAGTTTTGCAGGGCATTCAGGCTGCGCTCGGCGTCCGAGAGATTCCGCCCCATGTTCGCGATCTCGCGCTGGAGCTGCTCTTTCAGTGTGTCACTGGCATTGAGGCTTTCGTGACTGAACCACTTCTCCTGTGGTTGATTGCGCAGGGCATCGAGCTTCGCCTGCTGGTCGGCTTCAGCCTCGGGCGTGATGATTTTCTCCTCCTGCAGCTTCTCCAGCCACTCGTCCATCTTTTGCCAGGCCTGTGGTTCGGCATCAGGGATCACCGCCGCCGCATCGGGCGTGATCGGCAGATAAAAGGCGGCGAGCAAACACACCGCACAAGCTGCGAAAGGTCCGCCGACGCGTGACCACCTCCAACTCAGGCCATCCATCACGCTTCCCGGAATCTCCGGCCACGCGCCGCGTCCAAGCCGCGCCACGGTCAGGGCATTGTGCAGATGAAGCTGCGCCTCCAGCCGCACGAGCGCCGCGTCCGTGCCCATGAAGTGCTTTTTCGCCAAAACCACCGCCGCACTGATGAGCACGACCACCGCACCAGCCACCCAAGGCCAAGCCTGCGCCATCTCCACCGCGATGCCATGCGACCTCAGCCACACGATGCCCGCAAAACCGAGCGCGCCCGCGCCGACAAGCCAAGGCGTGAGCATCTCCATCAGCCAGCCCGCATTCACCTTCCAAGCGGTGCGCCGCGCCAGCTTGCGCCAGCGAGATGAGAGGATGGCCTGATCGTTCATGCGCGTGATATTAACGACTGGCCGGGAAATGCCAAGTTCTGGAATTCGTGTCGCTCCTGCGCTACACCAGCGGCGTTCCTCACGTTCATCTTCACGCTCATGAAATTGCTCCCCGCTCTTCTCCTCCTGCCCGTGCTGGCCTTCGCCCAGACGGATGCGCCGAAAAAGCCTGCTGCGAACCATCACCCGGAAGGTTTTCACGAGCTGAAGATCGGCGATGCGGCACCGGCTTTCGACCTCCTCGGCATTGATGAGGAAAAGCACTCGCTGGCCGAGTATGCGGAGGCCGACCTGCTCATGGTGGCCTTCATCAGCAATCACTGCCCGACTTCGCAGGCTATCGAAGGTCGGCTGAAGCAGCTTGTGAAGGATTACAAAGGCAAGGGGCTGCGTGTCGTCGGCATCAACCCGAATGATCCTGCTGCGCTGCGGTCCGACGAACTCGGCTACTCGAAATACAACGACAGCTTCCCCGAGATGAAGCGCCACGCGAAGGAGCAGGAATTTAATTTTCCCTACCTCTTCGATGGCGAGACGCAGGCCGTCGCGAAGGCCTACGGCTGCCTCGCCACACCTCACGTCTTCCTTTTCGATAAAGAGCGCAAACTCCGCTACCAGGGTCGCTTTGACGACTCCCGCTACGCCGATGCCGCCACCGTGACCTCTCAGGATGCGCGACTCGCCGTCGACGCCCTGCTTTCTGGCAAACCGGTGCCCGTGGAGAACACGCCGCCGCATGGTTGCTCGACGAAGTGGATCGAAAAACGCGTGGCCGTCGCTGCCGACAATGAGAAGTGGGAGAAGAGCGAGGTGCACGTCGAGCTCATCGATGCCGCTGGCGTGGCCGCGCTGCGGAAGAACGACACAAAGAAGGTCCGCATGTTCAACGTCTGGGCCACTTGGTGCGGCCCGTGCGTGGAGGAGTTCCCCGAACTCGTCGCCACCGCGCGGAAGTTCGGTCTGCGTGATTTTGAATTCATCAGCATCAGCATCAACGAGCCCGGCGAACTCAAGGAAGTGAAGGATTTCCTGGAGAAGCACAACGCCATCGTGCCAGACAAGATCAAGCCCAGCCTCAAAGCCGAAGGCCGTGCCGGCAACGCCTACATCTACAACGCCCCGAACACCGATGCCCTCATCCAGGCGCTCGATCCCGAATGGCCTGGCCCCATCCCCCACACCCTCGTCGTCGCCCCCGGCGGAGCCGTCATCTACCGCCACAATGAAGAGGTCAACGGCGACGAACTCCGCGCCAAGATTCTGGAGGCGATGGGGCGGTATTTTGTGCCGGAGGAGTGAGCCAGTGAAGCTTCTCCGACAAAATGATGTGGGGTAAAATCATGACAGAAAGTCAGCCCCATCATTTTACCCTTCATCCTTTTATCGTTCTCCTGTATCCAGCTAGAAATTACCCATGAACCGCCGCCACTTCCTCCAGACCTCTGCTTTCTCCACTGCTGCGCTCGCGCTCGGCCAGGCTCGTGCCGCTGTGCCGGGACTCATGATCGGCATCGACCACTTCGCGGTGCGTGCCACGGGCTGGAAGGCCGCGCAGCACATCGACTACGCCGCCTCGCTGAAGCTCGACACCTGCTTCATCTCGGAGCTGGGTGTGTTTGAGTCCTTCGAAGACGGCTATCTGCAAGGTCTCAAAGATCAGGCCGACAAGGCGGGCGTGAAGCTTTACATCGGCACCAGCAGCGTCTGCGGCACCTCAAACACCTGGAAGCCCACCTATGGCACGCCGGAGGAGACGCTGGCGCTCACCATCAAGGCCGCGAAAAAGCTCGGCTCACCCGTGGCACGTTGTTACCTCGGCAATCAGAAGGACCGCAGCAGCGATGGCGGCATCCAGAAGCACATCGAAGAGACGATCAAAGTCATCCAAGCCAACAAATCCCTGGCCGAAGGCGAAGGCATCAAGATCGCCATCGAGAACCACGCAGGCGACATGCAGAGCCACGAGCTGAAGGCGCTGATCGAGGCCGCAGGCAAAAGCTACGTCGGCGCGAACATCGACCCCGGCAATGCGGTCTGGGCCATGGAAGAGCCGATGGCCCACCTCGAAGTCCTTGGACCCTACACCATCTGCTCCAGCGTGCGTGACAGCATGGCCTGGGAGGATGAAAACGGAGCCGTCATCCAGTGGACCGCCATCGGCGAGGGCCTCGTCGATTTCTCCGCCTACGCCAAACGCTTCGCCCAACTCGCCCCCGGCGTGCCGCTGCAAGTCGAGACCATCTCCGGCTTCGCCAAACCGATGTCGTGGAAGAAGGACGAGTTTTGGACTCCTTTCCCCGGCTATCGCGACACCGCCGCCTTCAAGACCTGGCTCGACTTCACCAAGAAAGGCAAAGCCATCCCCAGCTTCAAAGCCCCCGACGGCCCCGGCAAAAAAGACGCCGAGATCGCCTACCAGAAGGGTGAGCTTGAGCGCAGCACGGCTTGGCTTCGTGAGAAAGCCTGAGGAAATCTCA
>NZ_JBILYB010000286.1:0-3537 GCF_044378005.1 Prosthecobacter sp. | reverse complement strand
CATCATTCAATAACAATTCCAGTTCTGCCTTTAACTCGAACAAGCAGAATAAAGCGTATTGCCCCTCCTCCGACTCCAGCGCACCTCAAACATAATCTGTCGGCACCAAATTGGGCGCGAGTTAGAATAAACTTCCTAAAAGCATGTTGTTTCGCTTTTTGTTTGGGTCTTTTCCACTCGTGGTTCCGCCCTAAAACTGCACTTGAGATGTATATGCCATCTTCTCAATTGGGGATATTCGGCTTCGTTATGGAAGCATTAGGATGGCTGCTCGGCGCGGTTGTTATCTCTCTCGCAATCTCACTGTTTGTAGCGCTCGTTCTAATTGCCTTTAAAAAGCCATTCACGGAAACTTGGATGAAGTATTTCCCCATTGGCATCGCAGGAATAGCAGCGCTAGCCTACCTTATGTTATTTCTGCAATAACCTATACAAGACGATGTTCCAGGTCCTCCAGATCCTCATCAGCTTAGCGGCGATTATCGCTGTCTTTCTCTCGCGCACCATCGCTTGGTGCATACTTGGTGGAGGCGTTGCATTGTTCGCTATTATAGCATGCGCCCTCAAGAGCGGTGACAAGCCCCGCGCATTCACCGAGCTTTCTCCTCGTGCTAATGAACTCTTACAGAAGTGGCACCACTTCTACCTCAAACCATTTTCAGGAACAGCTTGCTCAGCATCTTGTAGTGGACTTGCACTGACAGCCGTAATTCTTGTCGTCATCGGTTGCTTCTATCGATTTTGGATAGGCATCGGTCTCGGCGTTGTTTTTTACATAGCTTCATCGGCCCTCTCCCGCTTTTACAACCCGGCAATGTTCCTGACTGATTCAGCAGACCAGCAGGCACATTCCGAGGTGATCGCGTTCCTCCAGGAAATTCGTGAGAATCCGATCTCAAAATGAGTAGTGTCACGGCATAAAGAGATAGATCCGATTGGCATTGGGGAACTTGGAAAAGGCAATCAAATTGTGATTGGATCCCTACACGGGAGGGCGAATTCCGCAGGCGACTACCCCGAACCGTGCTGGAGAAGCGGCGGCGGGCCGGGCGGGGGAGTTTGGATGCCGCAGGCCCTCAGGTGGGGTGCATCTGGAGGCTCAGACATCGCCGCGTGTCGCTGGGGGTTCCCAGGGCAAACGTGCCCGTCGGATACCAGTCTGGGCCAGCGGCCCAGGAACTCCAGGCCCAACCCCTTGCCCGCTCAGGTGGAGGGCGGAAAGCCCGACCGATGCTCAGGACGCCTCGTGCATGGCACCGGGCCTTCAGCCCTCGACCCTGGCGGATGGAGGGTGGTTCGGGAACCTGGGGCTGAATCGCCCCAGGCTGGTATGGGGTGCGCCTTGGGCGCTTCATGGGAGCACCCAAGGTCCGATCTCTGGGGGTAAGGAACTCCTGACTCGATGCGGCAAGCGGTCTGCCCCTCACCCCAACCCTCTCCCCGGAATGAGATCTGGGAGAGTGCGAGATGCACCGCCGGGGCGAGGGAGCCAGCGGTCACCGCTCTTGAGTTTGCCGCTGGCGCTGTCAGGTCACTTCACCACGTCACCCATGAGCAGGAGGGCGCCGGGGTAGATCTTGGTGCCGTCGAAGCGCTCGGGTTTGTCGATGGTGTTCTTGTTCTTGGCGAGGATGGCGGCTTTGTCCGGCTGGTCGGGATGGATTTCGATCTTCACGGTGTGGACGGTGTCGGGCAGGCCGTCGCCGATCATGAGGGAAGCCAGGCGGTGGTAGGTGCAGTAAGCGTCGAAGCGTGGGACGATCTTGGCGGGCTGGTCGTCGAGCGTGACGATGACCTGACCGCAGTCGGGACCGATGAGGTCGTAGAGGGCGCAGCGGGTGCCTTTGAACTTGAAGGTGATGGTCTCGCCGGGCTTCGAGCCAGTGTGCAGGTTCGGCAGGCGGGCGGCCCAGCGTTTGCCGAAGTCGTCCGTTTTCACATCGACGGCGGTGATGCCGCTGGAAAGGGTGGTGGCGCTGATGGGGATGAGCTTGGCGTTCTCGTAGTTCTTCGGATTGAAAGCTGCGGAGAGGGCGTGCGCGGCGGGTTTGCCAGATGACTCGGCGATGGGGCCAAGCGAACGAACGATGGCGGCGAGGTAGAGCTCGTGGCCGGTCTCGACATGCGGATGGACGCTGTCGGGGGCGAAGACGAACTTGTCGCCAAGGGCTTTCTTTTCTTCGTTGGTCTTCGGGAGCTTGGCCTTCCATTCGAGTTTGCTGGCTTTGGCGAGCTTGGCGACTTCCATGCCCATGTGGATAGTGGGGATGCCGTAGTGATCGGCCACGCTTTCCATGGCGCTGGCGCTGCGCTGGAATTTGCCGTCGAGCATGGCGGGCACGAGGGCCTCGGTGACGGTATAGACGAAGCAGATGTCGCACTCGGGAAGCGTGCGCCAGGTCTGGCGGACGATGCCCTCCATGCAGCGGATGATCTGCTCGGGCTGCGCGCCGCCATCATTGACGGCGAACTCGACGAAGAGCAGGTCGGGCTTTTGATCGAGCATGTCCTGCTTCAGACGGCAGACGCCGAGGTCGGAGCCGGTGCCGCCGATGGCCGCATTGATCTCGCTGAGCTTCGCCTGCGGGTAGGTCTTCTGGAAATGGGCGAGCGTTTTGACGCGCCATCCCGGCTGGGCGGTGATGCTGCCGCCGAAGTAGCCGATCTTCAGCTCCGCGCCGGGCTGGCTGACTTTGTGCAAGAAGTTCGGCAGGCCGGTGCGGGGGCGGCATTCCTGCGCGGCGACGAGGGGAAACTCAGGCTCGGCAGATTGGAGGCTGGCGAAGGCCAGAAGGCTGAGGAAGGCGCAGCGGAGGACGGGAATCATGGTTGAAGAGGTGGCGGTTGTTCTCTTTCGGTGGCGGAAAGTTTTCGGCAATTCTTTTTCCAAGGCTTGCCTTCCGTCGGGCAGTCACCTACAAAACCCCGTTCTCCCCAAAAATTATGAGCGCTGACTTCTCCACTCCCCAAATCCCCGCCCTCGGCATCATGGAACCCCTCGGCGATGAGGACCGCGACATCCTGAGCGGCTACGGCGAATTCCGCCCCGTGCAGCCCGGCAGTCATTTGATCGAGGAAGGCAGCGTGCAGACGAGCCTTTATTTCATCATCAGCGGCAAGCTCCACGCCACCGCCATGCGCGGCGGCCATAAGGTCCTGCTCGGCAGCGTCGGCAGTGGCGAAACCGTGGGCGAGATCAATCTCCTCGATCCCTCTGCTGCGAGCGCCACCGTCACCGCCGTCGAGTTCAGCCAGGTCTGGTGCATTGACTCAAAGAGTCTGGAGTCCTACATCAATGAGTATCCCCGTCCTGCTGCCTGGCTGCTGATCGGCGTCGGCAAGACCATCGCCCGCCGCCTGCGCTCCGTGAATGAGAAGATCGCCAGCTTCTACGGCGGCTGATGCGGCGCTGATCGCTTTAACAAACAGGCCAGACGAGAGTCTGGCCTGTTTGTTTGTGGGATGTTAGGCCGTGTTTGAAAACCTGTCGATTGGCAAAGTTGAAGGGGTGGTGTAAATAAGGCGACCGATGAAAAC
>NZ_JBILYB010000159.1:0-13636 GCF_044378005.1 Prosthecobacter sp. | reverse complement strand
GCGGCTACCCCTTCGGGCCTGTCATCGTCAACAACACACCGGAGCGCTTTCGCAACGCCCTCCAGCGCGCGAAAGAACTCACCCTCAAGCACCCGCCCGGCGCCCGCATCATCACCCTCAATTCCTGGAACGAATGGGGAGAGGGCAGCTACCTGGAGCCGGACACCGTCCACGGCATGAAGTATCTTGAAGCGCTGCGCGAAGTTTTCGGCAGTTGTGTATCAACGCATGAATCTAAACCGACGCCATGAACCAGAACCTAGCCCTCATCACTACGCTGCTGCTGTTGCCGCAGACCTGCCTGCAAGCTGCAGATCCATTGCACATAGGGTCGCGCCGCGAGTTGTTTGTGGATCGGTTGCTCGTCGGTGAATTGAAAAACACGGCGCTAAAACTACACGAGCCGCAACTCGCCGCGCCCGTTTCGCCGCCGCGCCCGAATGGTCATTACGCGACCATGCTGAAAGCGGGCGAGAAGTTTCAGTTTTACTACCGCGGCGACAAGGATCCTAAGGTCACGTGGAAGACTCACGGCATCGAGGCGTATCACGCCGGCGAGGTGACACTCTACGCGGAGAGCAAGGACGCGATTCACTGGACGCTGCCGAAGCTAGGACTCTTCGCGCACCCGTCGTTTCCCGAGGGCAACATCGTGCTCATGGACGAGTTCCTCGTGAACCACAACTTCACGCCGTTTATTGACACGAAGCCCGGCGTCCCCGCTTCGGAGAAATACAAAGCGCTCGGCGGGGTCGCATTTCAGCCGCATCAGAGCGCCGTGCGCGACAAGCGCGGGGCCGGCGGGCTGAAGGCGTTCGTCTCGCACGACGGCGTGCATTGGAAAAGGCTGCGCGACGAGCCCGTCGTGCCCGAGGAGTGGGGCAAGTATTTCGATTCGCAGAACTACGCGTTCTGGAGCGAGAGCGAGCAGCGTTATGTGTGCTATTTCCGTCGCTTCATCAAAGGCTATCGCGGCATCGCGCGCACAACGTCGGAGGATTTCATTCACTGGACGCCTTTCGTCGAGATGCAGTCGAATCTCCCCGGTGAGCATCTCTACACGAGTTGCACGCAGCCGTATTTCCGTGCGCCACACCTCTACATGGCGCTGCCCACGCGCTTTATGGACAAGCGCGGCGCGGCGACGGACATCCTGCTCATGACCACGCGCGGCGGCGATCGCTACGACCGCGAGTTCACGCAGAGCTTCATCCGCCCCGGCATCGGCGCGGACGGTTGGGCGAACCGCGCGAACTATGCCGCCATCGGCATCCACCAGACGGGCGCTTCGGAAATGTCGATGTTCCTCACCGGCGGCCGCCGCTACACGCTGCGGCTTGACGGCTTCGCCTCCGTGAAAGCGCCACTCGTTGGCGGTGAGTTCATCACGAAGCCTTTCATTTTCTCCGGCAGCCAGCTTGAACTGAACTACTCCACGAGCGCTGCCGGCCAGATGAGGGCCGAACTTCAGAATGCCGAAGGAAAACCGCTGCCCGGCTTCATGTTGGACGACTGCGAGCCCATCTATGGCGACCACATCACGCGCCGCGTGAAGTGGAAAAACACGCCAGACCTCGCTGCCCACGCCGGCAAGTCCGTGCGGCTGCGCTTTGAAATGAGCGACGCCGATTTGTTCTCGATGCGATTCACAGATTCCCCATGAAGCCGATCCCACCGAGCACACCAACCTCGCCGCCGATCCAAAACACGCCGCCATCCTTGCCGAACTGCGTCAAAAGACCGCCGCGCAATCCATCGCCATCAACCAGCGCCGTGAGGTCTTCATGAAGTCCAACCCCGTGCAACCCCGCGCCGTTGGCACGAAAAGAACCAAGAAGGCGAAATAGAATCAACCCAGAGACTGCCGCGCCCATGACTCCAAGACTCCCCCAATCCAAACGCTTCACGCCTTTCAAAACCGCTTGGCAGGCTGTATGCCGAGGCGCTTGCAGGAACTCCGGGGAGCGGTGGGTTTGAGCAACGTCCTCCGCGCCGCGAGGTGCCACCCTCCAAGCCGAAGTTCCGAACTCCTAAAAACACCCTCTGACCGTCCAAAAGGTCCCTCTGGCCGAGATTCGCGAACCCATGACCGAGCAAGCCGACCTTCAAAGGTCCGACACCGAAGTGATGGAGTCCCAAAGATAGGCAGAAGAGCCGAGTGAAACGAGACAGACAGCCAAAGGCTGCCCAAAGGGAAGCGAAGCGCCTCAATGGGGGCAGAAGAATCAAGAAACCATTCTCTTGCCCCCATTCTGTTGCCTACCCGGCTCGCCCAAATCCTCGAGGGCAGTGCTCATGAACCAAGAACAAGGAACCAAGAACCAGGAACAAAAAGACCATGCCCTTCGACCCCAGCCTCCCCGCGCCGAACTCGCCCCTCGAATCTCAGGTGATCCGCGACCAGCTCCAGGCACTCTTTGTGCTCATCAACAACATCGCGTCCATCGCGGCGGCGCAGGTGGACAGCACGAACACCCTGCCGCCGAGCAGTCCGGCGAATGCCAATGTGACGGTGAGCGGTAACACGCTGCACTTCACCTTTGAAATCCCGCAGGGGCAGGAAGGCCCGATGGGCCAGCAGGGGCCGCCCTTTGCGCAAGCGGTGGTGGATAGCGTGAACACGCTGAACCCCGGTGATCCCGCAGCCGTGGGCGTGAGCTTTGATGGTTCCAACGTGCGCTTCTCCTTCAACATCCCGCGCGGCAATGACGGCAGCCAAGGCCAGCAAGGCAATGATGGCGGACAAGGACCGCCCGGCAACGACGGTGCCCAAGGCCCACCCTTTGCCCAAGCCGTGGTGGACGGCGTGACGACGCTCGATCCCGGCCAGCAGGCCACCGTGCAGACGAGCTTCGACGGCAGCAACGTGCGCTTTACCTTCGCCATCCCGCGCGGCAGCGATGGCACCAACGGCAGCGACGGCTCCCAAGGCCCACCCGGCGACATCAGCCAAGCCCAACTCGATAACGCCATCAGCGGCACGAGTGCGAACACCAACGGCGTGAGCACGCTGGACAATGCCTTTGCCGATCCCGACATGGAGGCCCTGCGCCAGAAGTTGAATGAAATGATCCTGAACGGGCGGAGGTAGATCGCAGACTTCGTGGGCGTTTAGATTTGTCTCCCAAGACGAATCATCTTTGCCATGCTAAAGCCCATCCTCACCCTGCTCACCGCTCTGCTACTGACCCCGCTCGGCTTGTTGCTCGCGGCGGACGCACCGAAACCGCCGGGGGCCGAAACGTTCGTCACCCCAAAGCGGGACCGCGCTGGTATGAACAGCGACGTCCCAATTGACAAGTCGCTGTCCAACGTGCTGATCCTCGGCGATTCCATTTCCATCGGCTACACCCGGCAAGTCCGCGAGGGCCTCAAAGGCAAGGCGAACGTGATCCGCCCCAATGCCAACTGCGGCGATACGCGCCATGGCCTGGCCCAAATCGAGACCTGGCTGGGCGACGGCAAGTGGCAGGTCATCCACTTCAACTGGGGCCTGCACGACCTCTGCTATCGCAACCCCGAACTCAAGACGCCGGGACAACGAGACAAAGTCAACGGCACGCTCTCCGTCCCGCTCCCGGAGTATGAGAAAAACCTGGAGACCCTCGTCGCAAGGCTCAAGCAGACCGGTGCCAAACTCATCTTCGCCAACACGACCCTCGTGCCCGAGGGCGAGGCGGGCCGCTTCCCCGGTGACGAGGTGAAATACAATGCCGCAGCGCAACGCGTCATGGAGAAACACGGCGTGCCCATCAACGACCTGCACGCCACGACCCAAGCCTTTCCCCCTGCCATGTTCGCCGGTCCCGGCAATGTCCATTTCTCGGCGCAGGGTTCCGCAAAGCTCGCCGAGCAAGTAGTCGCCCATGTGGCGGAGGCTCTGCCGATCCCGGCAAACGCCGCACCTGCCAAAACCGCCCTGTTCATTGGCGACGCTGTGGGCGCACAGTATGCCGAGACGCTGAGGGACTTGCTGAAGGCTCGCATCACCGTCCAGTTTCACGCCGCTCCCGCCGGCGGCAAAGCGGAGGTGGACGCATTCCTCGCGCAACTCCCGGCTTTGTTGGCGAAGCATGATCTCGTGCTCTATGCCGGCGTGTTGGAAGCGTCCCGGATGGATCCTGACACAGGCAAACCAGCGCTGAGCACGGCGCAGTTTCGACAGTTCCTCGACGGTCTCGGCAAGTCGGGGCAGGATCGGCAAACGAAGTGGATCTGGGCCACCTCCGTCCCCGTGCCCGTGCCTGAGGGCACTGCCGTGATTTCCGCCGCCCACATCGAGGCCAACAACCGCACCCTCACCGACAACGCTTACAAACGCCGCGCCATGCTGCTCGACCTCCACGAGTATGTCCGCATCCGCCGCGAGGACATGCAGCTCCCAGGCGATTTCCTCCTCACCGATGCGGGCGTCTCCCTGATCGCTTCCGTGGTCGCGAACAAGATGGAGGAAGTGTTGCTGGAGGGCAACGACCCCGATCTCCCGAACCTTCTCGTGCTCGGCGACTCCATCGTCGGGCAATACAGCACCTTCCTGCGCAGTGCCATGCTTCACAAAGCCAACGTCCGCACAGGGGCCACCGCCTTCGATCATCAGCCCGACTGGGCGGAGATCGTGCGCCTCCAGGTGACGGAAACGGAGCAGGAAATCGGGCGACTCTTTGACCTCATCCAGTTCAACTGGGGCCAGCACGCTCTGAAATGGATGCAGGGGAAAGAATACTCGAGGGAGCCCAAGGAAGGCTACACACGATGCATCCCGCTGGAGCGCTACGGCGCGGAACTGGAGAAGCTCGTCATGGAATTGAAGAAGACCGGACGGCCCCTAGTGTGGGCCACCACGACCCCTGCGAACAATGAGAGCAATCCTGACGACGCGGAGGCCTACAACACCGTCGCTCTGCAAGTCATGCACAAACACCAGATCCCGGTGAACGACCTCTATCGTTTCGTGAGAAACAGTCAGTTGCCCATGAACGGATGCCATTTTCCCCGCGAGGCTTCCGAGCGACTCGGCAATCAGGTGGCCGGGCAGCTTTTTGATGCCGTGGCCAAAGACCAGGCCGACCCATCACCTGCAAAACCATCCCGCTGAACCCGTGACATGAAACCCACCCTCACCGTTGCCTGCTTCCATTTGAAATCAGCTTGGCAGTCTGTCTTCCTTCGGTCGGCTCTCACCGTCCTGCTGATCGCGCCGTTGGCCTCACTGCACGCTGCTGATGCTCCGAAGTCCGTCCCTCCATCGTGGAGCGATGATTTCTCGGACGCGGCTGCCTTTGCCGTGAACTGGCAACCCTATGGATTTCTCGCTACCGGCATCGATGCCAAACATCCGCTCGGGAAGACCGTGAGTGGCAAGGACGCGCGTCCCGATTGGTGGCAGATCGTGGATGGGGCCTTACGCGGGCAGTGTTTCCCAGAGGAAAAGCATCCGCCCGGTCTGCGCCGTCCCGTATCCGGGAAAGACATCCGCGTGAGTTGTCGATTCAAGCTCGCACCCGAAGGGCAAATGGGCATCAGCCTCGGAGGGCCGAATCCAGTCGTGGAGAAAGACTTCAACGTCGCTGGGCTTCACATCCGTCCTGACCGAATCACCGCGTGGGATAACGATGTCCTGCACCCGAAAGGTTCTCCTGAGGCCGCCGAGCTGAAAAAGCAGGGCATCTGGAACCGCAAGTTCATTTATGCAAAGACAGAGAAGATCAGCATAGCGCCGAACATTTGGCACGATCTTACGCTTGAACTACAGGGCACAGAGCTGCGCGCCATCATCAATGGAAAACTCGTGCTCACCTACACCACGCTTTGCGGTGACGTGCCCAAACACGACATCGGTCTTCAGCCCGGTGGCAAAAGTGATGCCCCGCTATCAACCTGGTTTGATGACATCCGTGTCGCGCCGCTGCCGTAACGAAGTAAAAATTTTCAATGAAACCCACACTCCTCCTCACTGCCCTGCTGCTCACATTGATGCCCGTGCTGCACGCAGCCGACGCTCCGCCTAAGGAACAAAAGCCCGCACCCGAGTTCCGGAAATACGAGCTGCCCGTCGAGCCCGATGAAAATGTCGCGTATGGCCCGCATCGCATGCAGGTGATCTACTTCTGGCGGGCGAAGTCGGACCAGCCCACGCCTCTGCTCGTTTACATCCACGGCGGCGGCTGGCAGGGAGGTGATCGGTCGGTCGTGCGCAGCATGCTTCTTCCCGCTCTCGAAGCCGGCATCTCGGTGGTCTCCGTGGAATACCGCACCATCAAGGACGCCACCGCCGATGGACTCGTGCCGCCGGTGAAGGGGCCGATGCTCGATTGCGCCCGCGCCCTCCAGTTCTGCCGCAGCAAGGCCAAGGACTGGAACCTCGACAAAACCAAGGTCGCCCTCGCCGGTGGCTCCGCCGGTGCCTGCACGAGCCTTTGGCTGGCCTTTCACGATGATCTGGCCGATCCCAACAGCCCTGATCCCATCGCCCGCGAATCCACCCGCGTGCTTTGCGCCGCCGTTTCCGGTGCGCAGACCACGCTCGACCCGCACCAAATGCGCGAGTGGACGCCGAACAGCAGATACGGCTCCCACGCTTTCGGCATCGTGTGGGATGCGAAGAAGAAAATCGGCTCCTTCCAGATGTTCTACGACGCCCGCGAGCGCCTCCTGCCCTGGATCAAAGAATAATCCCCCTACGAACTCGTCACCCCCGGCGACCCGCCCGTCGGCCTCTTCTACAGCACCCCGCCCAACCTCGGCCACGACGAAAAAGACCCCACCCACACCGCGAACTTCGGCGTGAAGCTCAAAGAACACTGCGATGCCCACCAAGTCCCCTGCGATCTCGTCTATCCTGGCGCAGCGAATGTGAAGCACGCCACCGACAGCGACTACATCAAGGCTTACCTGCGGCCCGAACTGAAGTGATGCTCGCCACGCCACAAAACGTCCACAGCCTGAGAATGGGAACGTCTCCTCGCTGCCACCCTGTCACTGGACTTGCTCACGATATTGCTGCTCGTGCCGACGAAGTGAAAACAAGGCGCGTTATCCAACACCCCTAGTCACACCACAAATGAGCCAGCCAAACATGAAACACACCCTCACACTCCTCACCACCCTCCTTCTCGCACCGCTGGCCGCGCTGCACGCCACCGACATTGAACTCACCGAGACGGTCCAGCTTCCAGAATGCCATAGTGTCAATTGGGTGCGTGATTGGGTGAAAAATCATCCTGAGGTGGTCGGCGGAGGCTGGGAGCAATTGCACGATGCATCCAGGCCGACGGCGGTGAAGGCGGCTCCTCGGAGTTGGGTCTGGAACATCTCCGAGGCTCAATGGCGCGAGGCCGTGAAGCAAAAGGGCGAAGGCAAACGCGAGGAGGTGAAACTCCAGCTCTGGCTGCCCGCTGGCGTGGAGGTGATCAAAGGCGTCGTCGCCATCTCCGGCCACGGCAGCGGCGAGTCACTCTACCGCGACCCCGAACTGCGGAAAATTGCGAGCGAACTGCGCCTCGCGATCTTCAAATTCATTGGCAACCCGATGCAACGCGGCTTTTGGCCGAAGAGCTTGCTTTACCAGCATCTCAGAGAGTTTGGCGTGAAGACGAAGCACCCGGAGTTGGAACACGCGCCGTTGTTTCTCTACGGTCATTCCAGCGCCGTCGGTTTCTCCGCGCTGTTCGCCGCCGAGCAGAGTGATCGTGTCTGGGGATGGGTGGCCATGCGCGCGGGCTACACCTTTCAAATCTATCAACCTGGCGCGGCGAAGGCACCTGGGCTGATCATGTTCGGCGAGGAGGACAAATATTTCGCCAATGATCATCGGGCCGAAACTCTCGCCCTCGTGCCGATGATGCGAAAGCATCACAACGCAGCATGGAATCTCGTGGTTGAGCCAAAGACCGGTCACGGTCCCGGCGCGAAAACCTGGCCGCTGGTGTTTTCGTTTCTTCGCCACAGCTTCGCCGCACGCGTGCCGGCGGCTGCCGATGCGCGAAAGGGGCCGGTGAAGCTCAACACGCTCGCCACCGAGAGCGGCCATCTCGGCCAAAACTGGGATGCAGCCAAAGGCGGCTATCAGAATCTGTCCACCGCGCCGTTTGCCACATTCCCCGGCGACAAGGCGACAGCCTCATGGCTCATCAACGCCGCCTACGCCGCCGACTGGCAGGCGCTTCAGCGCGATGGCGAAGTCGGGAACTCGAACTGAAACAATCACATGAAACATCTCATCACACTCACCGCCCTGCTACTCGCGCCGCTCGCCGTTTTGTCAGCCGCCGATGCTCCGAAGCAAAAACCGAACATCATCGTCATCCTCGCTGATGACATGGGTTATGCCGACATCGGCGTTCACGGCTGCAAAGACATTACGACGCCGAACATTGACCGGCTTGCGAAGGGCGGGGTGCGCTTCACCGATGCGTATGCGAACGGTTCGTTCTGCACACCGACGCGCGCGGCGTTGATGAGTTGCCGGTATCAGCATCGCTACGGCATTGAGGACCTCGGCGGGCCGCTGCCAGCGCAGGCCCATACGTTGCCGCAGCGGCTCAAGGCGGCGGGCTACGTGACGGGCATGGTGGGCAAGTGGCACCTTGGCTCGACCGAAGGTTTCACGCCGGTGGATCGCGGCTTCGATCAGTTTTTCGGCTTCGTCGGAGGCGGGCACCAATACATCATCCAGCCGGGTGGAAAGGGCGAATACAACGCCCCCATTCTGCGCAATCGCGAATCGGTGAACGAGCAGCGTTACCTGACGGACGCCTTCGGCGAGGAGGCTGCCGCCTTCGTCGAGCGCCAGCGCGAATCGAAGAAGCCCTTCTTCCTCTACCTCGCCTTCAACGCCGTGCATACGCCGTTGCAAGCCATCGAAAAATACCGCGCGCTTCCCCGGCATCACCGATCCCAAACGCCAGACCTATGCCGCTATGCTCAGCGCGATGGATGATGCCATCGGCCTCGTGCTCACGAAGCTGGAGCAGACGGGCAAGCTCAACCAAACGCTCATCGTCTTCACGAACGACAACGGCGGCCCGACCACGCGCAACGCCGTCAACGGCTCGCGCAACACGCCCCTGCGCGGCTCGAAGTGCGAGACCTTCGAAGGCGGTATCCGCGTTCCCATGCTGATGCAGTGGCCCGGCTTCATCGCGCCCGGCACGACGTATGAAAAGCCCGCGATCAGTTTCGACATCAGCGCCACGGCGCTCGCCGCCGCAGGTGCCGACGCCTCTGCCATCGACGGCGTGGATTTGCTCCCGTTTGTCAAAGGCGACAAATCCGGCGCACCGCACGACATCCTGTTCTGGCGCAGCCGCACGATGAGCAACAACTACGGTGCGCGTCAGGGCGATTGGAAATACGTCCACAGCACCGAAGGCGACGCCGCGCCCGGCCCCAAACAAAAGCCCGCGCAAGACATGCTCTTCAACCTCGCCACCGACATCAGCGAGCAGCACGATCTTGCCACCGAACAGCCCGCAAAGCTCGCGCAACTGAAGAAGCTCTACGCGGCCTGGAGCAATGAAGTGGATGCCGACTGCCGAAAGCTCGGACTCGAACCAAAGTTCCCCAAGCCCGCCAAACCCGCCCCCGCCAAGAAGGCCACATCCAAGTAAGCTCACCATGAACCACAGAGCCATGTCATCCTCCCTACTCGCGCTGGTCGCCCTTGTGACCGGCCATGCCGCGACTGGTGCCGAGGCACCCAAGTCGGGAACTGAGCCAGCCGCGAAGCCGGTTGCCTCGCGCTATGCGGAACAGGCGAAGGGAGAAAACTCGGCGGAGATGCTTCGCATGTTGGAAGCGGGCAAAGTCGAAGGGCGACGCGACTCGCTGACTTTTTTCCGCTGGTCTGGCAACCCACCGAAGTTGTCGCACCTCGGCTTGTGGGGGCCGAAGGTCACGAATGAAATCTTCGCGCTCATCTCGACGATGCCGGACGTGTCGTTCGTGAGCGTGTATGAGACGGCCATCGACGACGATGGCGTGCAGGCACTGACCAAGCTGCCCAATCTTCGCTATCTCTCCATCACGCCGATCATCCGCTATGAGAAAGCGGGCTTTGGCGCACCGCAGTGGTCTTACCCATTTATAAAGCCTGTTGCGGGGCGATCACGCGTCACGGGCA
The DNA here is from genome assembly GCF_044378005.1 of Prosthecobacter sp. Lineage (GTDB taxonomy): Bacteria > Verrucomicrobiota > Verrucomicrobiia > Verrucomicrobiales > Verrucomicrobiaceae > Prosthecobacter. The sequence goes on along the minus strand of NZ_JBILYB010000159.1, from coordinate 3,516 downwards.
AAGGACTGCGCACGATCGCTTCGATTGCGAGTTTGGAAGGCTTGGATTTGCTCGATTCGCAGTTGTCATCCGGCGACCTCGCCTCGCTCGCGTCTTTGCCGAAGCTCGGCAGCTTGAGCCTGCCTAACGTGCTTGATGATGAAGCCGTGAAGCACCTCCAGGCATGCCGTCGGCTGAGTTCGCTGACGCTCGGCCACCGCGAGATCACGGCTGGTGAGTTGCAGCGTCTGGCGGCGTGGAAATCCTTACGCAAACTGACTCTCACCCACGCCCGGCTTTCCGATGCAGCATTGAAAGCTTTGTCGAATCTCGAAACGGTCCAAAGCATCGAGTTTCTCGACTGCGGCCTGACCGATGAGCATCTGCAACACCTGCACGGCTCCCCGAAACTCACGGAGCTCTCTTTTCAGCGCAACGAAATCAACGGCCCCGGCCTCACGCATCTGGCCAGGCTCAATCTCACCACGTTGGACTTGGGATTTAACAATATCCGCGACCAGACGCTCGAGCATCTCCTGCCGCTGACCAGCCTTGAGAATCTGTGGCTGGAATACTGCACTGGAGTCACCGACCAGGGCATCCGCAGCGGCACGCTCCAAAAGATGACCCATTTGAAGCAGCTTCGGCTGCGCGGCATGAAGAAGGTCACGGACGCAACCTTCGACGACCTGATCAAATTCGGTCACCTCGGGAACCTCTCGATTCGGGAAACCAGTATTAGTTGGGAGAGTGTGGACCGAATGAAACTAGCCATGCCGAAGACCGTTGTCTTTAAGTAAGTTTTCCGAGCGTCCGTCACGTGAACTCTTCCGCCATGCACCCAATGCTCCGTTCCCTTCTACTAACCGCCGCAGTTCTTCTTTCGCCGCTCACCATTGCCACCGCCGAGGAAGCTACGCGTGCCGTCATGCAGGAGAAGCACCGCGCTTTGTTCAAAGAGCATTGCGTCTCCTGCCACGGCGCTGAGAAGCAGAAGGGCAAGGTCCGTGTGGATGATTTGCCTTTCACCATCACCAGCATCGAAACGGCGGAGCGCTGGCAGAAGGTGCTCAACCAAATGAACTCGGGCGAGATGCCGCCGGAGGATGAAAAGCAGGTGCCGAATGCGGCGAAGACGGACTTTCTGGACGATCTCTCCAACGTGATGGTCGCCGCGCGGCGCAGTCTGGGGGATCAAAACGGTGTCATCACGATGCGACGGTTGAACCGGCGCGAATACAAGAACACGCTGCGTGAACTGCTCGGTGTGGACATCAATGTGGCCGAGCTTCCGGGCGACACGGGCACAGGCGGCTTTGACACGTTTGGCTCGAACCTCTTCATGTCGGCCAACCAGTTCGAGCAGTATCAGTCGCTCGGCCTTCAGGCCCTCGACGAGGCCTTCACGCGCTTCGCGGCCACCGATGAGGTGCTGAAGCTGCACATCGAGGCCGAGGAGAACAACACGCGCATCCGCAAGAACTACGAGGAGAATCTCGCCGCGCTCGAACGCGCGACAAAATGGGCCGCCGAGGTCGAAAAAGCCGCCGCGAGGCCGGAGAACGCCGCCGTGGTGGCCGAACTGCGAAAAGCGGCGAAGAACAACGACATGTTCCTCCGCGAGTGGGCCAAGATCCAAGGCGCGCCCGCGCCAGAGAGCTTTGGTTTCAAAACGGTGGAGAACAACGCTGACAAGGCGACCCGCGCGCTCGGCTACGGCACGAAAATGGGCACGGGCTTCACGCGACCGTATCATGAGCGTTACCTGAAACAGCCGAAACTCGACACCGGCGCGTATTTGACCGTCAGCGTGGGTGACTTGGGCAACGACAATTTTTCCTGGCTGATTCCCTACAAGTGGCCGGTCGGTGATTACGTGGTCCGGGTGCGTCTGGGCCACACGCCGGAGTCCGCACCGGAGCAGCGCTACATCGAGTTCGGCACCAATCCGCGCAACGGCAAGCCGCTGAGCACCCATGCGGTAAATGGCACGCTGGAGAAGCCGGAGGTGATTGAAATGCCACTAACGCTCACCAGGGATCATTTGGAGCGCAACGACCGTACCATTTTCCTCCGCGAAAAAGGAACCAACGACGACTACCTGCGCACGCGGGAGATTTTTAACGCTGGCAAGGCGAAGAATGGCATCGGTCCGGAGATGGCTATCTGGGTGGACTGGATCGAGATCGAGCGCAAAACGGCGAACAAGAAGCCGCAAGTGCCTGAGACGGTGAAGTTTGGTATCGGGGACAATCGCCAGGTCGGCAGCACGACAGCGAAAGGTGTGAGTAAAGTGCGTTTCGAGTGCGAAACGGCCAATGAGAAGGTCAGCAAGTATGTGAAGGAGCAGATCGACGCCCGTGCGCGTGCCAATGCCTGGGTGAAGGCCGTGGATGAAGCCGCCGCAAAGCCGGAGAATATCCAGGCTGCCACGGAACTCCGAAAAACAGCCAAGCACCCGAACAACTTCCGACGCGAGTGGGCCAGATTCAAAGGCGCACCCTCACCCGAGAACTTTGGTTTCAAAACCACCGAGAACAACGCGGACAAGGCCAACTCCGCGCTCGGCGAGAACTGGCAGAAGTATCACGAATACTACCTCAGCCGACCTGCGCTGGATCGCGGTGCCTATCTCGGCACGCCGACGATGCATCCGGCGGTGATGGCGCTGGGCTTTTTGCAGCTTCCGGTGCCGGGCGAGTGGACGAGTGGAAACTACATCTTCCGCGTGCGCATTGCCGCCGCGAAGGAGGCGCGGCCGGATCAGAAGTTCCTCGAAATGGGCATGCATCCGCGCAACGGCATGGTGCGCGCGACTTTTGAAATCACCGGGACGATGGAGAAGCCGCAGATCGTCGAGATGCCCTTCACGCTCACGAGCGCGATCACCGACAGTGGCGACCGCACGCTCTTCATCCGCGAAAAGGGCGCGTGGGACAATAACGAGGAAGGCGGACGCAAACGCAGCGAGGCGGTGAAGCGCAACGGCATCGGCCCCGAGGCTGTGTTGTGGATTGATTACATGGAAATCGAGCGCGTGAGCGATCCCGCTACGAGTTCCCCTGCTCTGGCCGCGCTCGGCATTCCGCTAGGCGACACGGGCACCGTGACGACTGCGGAGGTGCGTCCGGCCATCGAGCGCTTCTGCGCCGCCGCCTTCCGTGGCATGGAGCCGCCCGCGAGCTTCGTGGACAAGCTCGCTGCGATTTACGACACGAAACGCAAAGACGGGGCGAAGCACAGCGCGGCGCTGAAGGAAACACTCTCCGTCGTGCTCGCCTCGCCGATGTATCTCTATCTCGCCGAGCCAGCGCAGGAGGGAAAACGCCACGCTCTCACCGGTATCGAACTGGCGAACCGGCTCTCCTATTTCCTGTGGAGCGGACCGCCGGATGCGACGCTGCTCGCGCTCGGCAAGAGCGGCGAATTGCTCAAGGCCGACGTCCTGACAGCGCAAACCAAGAGGCTGCTCGAAGACGAGCGCTCGCAAGATTTTGTGCATGGTTTTGTGCACCAGTGGCTGGGCATGGACCGCAT
>NZ_JBILYB010000158.1:0-13653 GCF_044378005.1 Prosthecobacter sp. | reverse complement strand
GAGGAAGGAACTTCGGTCAGCATGGCTGCCTGGAGTCGCTTGGCTGGGGCTCACGCTTTTCACCTGTACTCCGCTGACCTCCTGGCTGCTGCTCGGATTGGAGGACCAGTATCCTTCGGTGAAGATCGAGGACGCACCGACGGCGGATGCCATCATCTGCCTCGGCGGAGGAGCGGCCCCTTCACTGCATGAGCCTGCGCGGGTGAACTTTAACAACAGCGTGGATCGCCTGATCAGCTCACTCGGTCTGCTGGCGCAGGGAAAGGCCCCTGTCATGATCGTCACCGGCGGAGGCTATGAGCAAGCAGGCAGCATGTACTCGGAGGCGGACGCCACGGTGGCATACCTCAAAGGCACGCTGAAACTGCCGCACAACATCCAAAGCCTGGGCGTCTGCCTGGACACCCACGATGAAGCGCTGAAGATCGCCGCCATGGCAAAGGAAAAAGGCTGGCAGCGCGTGCTGCTCGTGACCTCCGCCGCTCACATGCCGCGCTCCGTGGCGGTGTTTCAAAAAGCCGGTGTGGTGGTCGATCCCATCCCCTGCGACTACCTCAGCAGCTTCAAGAACATCGGCGACCTCCGTTGGGTTCATTTTCCAAGCCTGAACTCGAACCAGGGTATCGCCGCCTGGATTCACGAGGCCCTCGGGCTGGTGGTCTATCGACTGCGCGGCTGGATTTGATCTGAAAGTATCCCGCGCTGCACATCGCTTATTGTCCCCTCATGTTTACTCTTTCTCAAAAGACCGCCGTCATCACCGGCGCAGGCTCCGGCATTGGCCAGGCCATCGCGCTGCTCTTCGCCAAACAAGGTGCGCACGTGGAGGTGCTGGATCTGAAGCTGGAAGCCGCTCAGGGCACGGTGGATCAAATCATCGCCGCAGGTGGCAGTGCCACGGCGGGGGCTCTGGACGTGGGAGATCAGGCTGCGGTGAAGGCCGTGTTTACCGAGATCAGTACGCGCAACCCGAAGCTCGACATTCTGGTGAACAACGCGGGCATCGCGCACATCGGCACGGCTTTGACCACGGAGGAAGCGGACATGGACCGGCTCTATCGCGTGAACATCAAGGGCGTCTATAACTGCTCGCAGGCGGCCATCGAACGCATGGTGGCGCAGGGCGGTGGCGTGGTGCTGAACATGTGCAGCATTGCGGCGCAGATGGGCTTGTCGGATCGCTTTGCGTATTCGATGACGAAGGGTGCGGTGCTGATGATGACCTACTCGATGGCGAAGGATTTTATTAAACAAGGCATCCGCTGCAACTGCATCTCCCCGGCGCGAGTCCACACGCCGTTCGTCGATGGCTACCTCGCCGCGACGTATCCCGGACGCGAGGCGGAGATGTTCCAGAAGCTGAGCGAGGCGCAGCCCATCGGTCGCATGGCCAAGCCAGACGAGATCGCCGCGCTGGCACTGTATCTGTGCAGTGATGAGGCCAGCTTCGTGACAGGCAGCTCGTATCCCATCGACGGCGGTGCGGTGAATTTGCGCTGACAGAAACATCTCGACAGCCGCCCGCGTTTTCGATTCCCTCCAAGACTCTTCATGAAATCTCGCTCTTTCCTCGTCGCCCTCGCCCTAGCCGCCTCCTATGCCCAAGCTGAAAACTGGCCGAACTGGCGCGGACCGAACCAGGACGGCTCCAGCACGGAGAAAAACCTGCCTGCGAAGTTCAGCAAAACCGAAGGCGTGAAGTGGGCCACGGATCTGCCCGCCGTCTCCGCCTCCGTGCCCGTCGTGTGGGGCGACAAGCTTTTCATCACCGCCCCCGTGCAGGATAAACAGCAGCTCGTGGGCCTGTGCTACGACGCCAAGACCGGCAAGGAACTCTGGCGCAAGGTCGTCTCCGAAGGCGGTCTCCAGTGGGACAACAAGAGCAATCTCGCCAGCCCATCTCCGGTGGTCGATGGCGAGCGCGTGATCTTCCTCTTCGCCGATGCCGTGGCCGCGAGCTTCGACCACGCCGGCAACCAACAATGGAAGCGCGACTTCAAAGAAACGCACGGTGCCTTTGCCACCCAGTGGACCTACGGCAGCAGCCCCGTGCTCGACAGCGGCAAGCTCTACATTCAGGTGCTCCAGCGCAATGAAACCTTCGAGTTCCAGGGCTTCGCCAAAGGCACACCTGGAAAGGACATGAGCAGCTACATCCTCGCCTGCGATCCTGCGACCGGCAAAGATCTCTGGAAGCACATCCGCCCCACGCATTCGCAGGTCGAGTCGCTGGAGTCCTTCTCCACGCCTGTGTTCGCTGACCACGCGGGCAAACGCACCATGCTCATCTCCGGCGGTGACACCCTCTCCCTCCACGACGCCGCCACCGGCGACGAATACGCCCGCCTCGTGACCTGGAATCCCCTCGGTGAGAGCTACAACAAATTCTTCCGCCTCGTCCCCTCCCCGGTCGTGGGCGCTGGCATCGCGCTCGTCTGTGCGCCGAAGAACTCCCCCGTCTTCGCCATGTCGCTCGATGCCAAAGGCAAGGATGTCGCCCCACTCTGGACCAGCGATCCAAAGGTGGTGACGAGCGATGTCTCCACGCCCGCCTTTTATGAAGGCAGCTTCTACGTCCTCGACAGCGGTCGCAAAACCGTCAGCCGCATCGAGCCCAAGACGGGCAAAGTCATCTGGACCGGCGAAACCGGCAGCAAATCCAAGTTCGAAAGCAGCCCCACCGTGGCCGATGGCAAGATCTACATGACCAACTTCTGGGGCGATGTCTATGTCGTCAAAGCCGGTGGCGACAGCTTCGAGCTGCTGAGCGTGAATGAAATGGGCAATGGCAGCAAACCCAACGGCGACGCCGCCAGTTGCCGCAGCAGCATCGCCGTCTCCGGTGGCGCCCTCTTCATCCGCACCCAGGATAAGCTCTACTGCGTGGGGAAGTGAGGCCATCTGACCGTTAGAAAAGTCAGCGCACACGCGTTTGATCTTTCCCTTGCACCGCCATGCGCGTAAAGGGGCAAAGACACCGACCCCCATGCTGGAGAAAAAGATCAGGCTAGAACACTCGCACCGCATCCTATTTACGCGCGAGGTGTTCGCCCCTGCGAACACGACCATCCGGGATCTGCTCCTGCTCGACCATCCGACCAAAGTCCCCCGTGTCCTCATCTTTGCCGATGATCATGTGACCTCGGCGAATCCCCAGCTTTTGGATTCCATCCGCACCTACGCACGTGCTCATGCCGAGGTGCTCGATCTCGCCGGCGAGCCGGTCATCCTGCCCGGCGGCGAACCTTGTAAAAACGACTTCAACCTCGTGCATCAGTGCTGGCAGGCCATCAATGACGCGGCGCTGGACCGGCACAGCTACATCTTCGTCATCGGCGGCGGCGCGGTGCTGGATCTGGTCTGCTTCGCCGCTTCCACCGCGCATCGTGGCATCCGCCATGTGCGCTTCCCGACTACAACGCTGAGCCAGGGTGACGGTGGAGTAGGCGTGAAGAACGGGGTGAACTTCTTCGGCAAAAAGAACTGGGTCGGCAGCTTCGCCGTGCCTTATGCGGTGGTGAATGATTTCGCCTTTCTGGAAAGCCTGACAGATCGTGGCCGCCGCAATGGCATCATCGAGGCGATCAAAGTTTCCCTCATCCGCGACCGCACCTTCTTCGAGGAGATCGAACGTATGGCCGACCGGCTCGCGGGCCTGGAACAAGGAGCTCTGGAGCGTGTCGTGCAGCGCAGCGCCGAGCTGCATGTGGAGCACATCGCTACTGGAGGAGATCCCTTTGAACTTGGGAGTGCACGCCCGCTGGACTTCGGTCACTGGGCCGCGCACAAGCTGGAGCAGATCACCCACTTCGAGGTAACTCACGGCGAGGCGGTGGCCATCGGCATGGCGGTGGATCTAGTCTATTCCGTGAAGCACGGCATCCTGGATGCGGCGACAGCACAGCGGGTGCTCGCTTTGATCGAGCGCATCGGCTTCGAGACCTTCCATCCGGGTCTGCTGGCGGAAGGGAAATCCGGCGAGCCCGTGGTGCTAGAAGGCCTGGAGGAGTTCCGCGAGCATCTTGGCGGTGAACTCACCGTAACGCTGGTGCCGAAAATCGGCCAGAAGCTCGAAGTCCACGAGATGGACCGGCAGTGCATCCTGGATGCGATGGAAGAGCTGCATCAGCGAGTGCTGATAGCGGCCTGACCAGATATAAAAAAACCCGGCCTGCCGAAGCAGACCGGGTGATTAAGCGATCAGGCGGTTCAGGTTAGAGCACGTCGGCACCTGGGATCTTCTCACCAGGAATGGCGATCGGATACCAGCCGTCGGCGTTCGGCTTGACCGGCGCTTCGGTCTCAGCAGTAACGATGGCGGGCATGTGCTGGACTTTGCTGCCGAGAGCTTCGTCCCACTTGATCTCTTTGCCGGAGTAGGTGGCCATGCGTCCAAGGACGGAGGTCATGGTGGACTCGGCACCGTAGTAGGCGTTGTTCAGCGGCTTGTTGTCGCGGATGGCGGCCTGGAGGGTGTCGTGCTCGACCTGGTATGGATCAGGATCGGAGCCACGGCGGGCTTTTTTGCCCTTCTGCTCACCTTCGGCGGCAGCACCGGCGTCACCGCTTGGGCGGTATTTCCAGATGGTGTTGCCAGCGTGGTCGGTGGCGTAGCAGGCACCGCTGTTGATGAGATAGATCTTGCCTTTGGTGCCGGTGAATTCTTCACGCACGGCATTGTAAACGCCGGCCTGATGACGGCACTGGCTGTTGATGCGGACGTTGTTCGCGTAGGTGTACTCGACGTAGTGATGGTCGTAGATCTGGCCCCACTTCTTGTCCACGCGCTGCTGGCGTCCGCCCATGCCCTGAGCGCTGATGGGGTGTCCGCCGAGGAACCAGTTGGCCACGTCGATGTTGTGGATGTGCTGCTCGTTGATGTGATCGCCGCAGAGCCAGGTGAAGTGATACCAGTTGTTCACCTGATACATGAGCTCGGACTGGCCGGGCTGCTTGTCGCGGAACCAGATGCCGCCGCCATTCCAATAGACTTGGCCGGAGACGATATCGCCGATGATGTTCTGCTCCTTCACCTGCTTGAGAGCTTCGATGTAGCAGTTCTGGTAACGGCGCTGAAGACCGACGACGACCTTGAGGTTCTTCTCATCAGCGATCTTGGCCATTTCCTGCACCTTGCGGACGCCTGGGGCATCGACGGCGACGGGCTTCTCCATGAACACGTTCTTGCCAGCATTGATAGCGGCTTCGAAGTGGTAGGGGCGGAAGCCTGGAGGTGTTGTCAAAATGACGAGATCGCAGGAATCGATGACCTTTTTGTAGCCATCGAGACCGGCGAAGATGCGGGAGTCATCCACCTGCACTTTGTCGGCGTGCTTGGTGCGGAGATTGGACAGCGCGCCTTCGGCCTTTTCCTTGAAGGCATCGCAAACGGCATGAAGGACGATGCCTTCCTGCTTGGTGCTCAGGGCCTGATTGGCAGCGCCTGAACCGCGGCCGCCAGAGCCGATGAGGCCGACTTTGATTTGATCGCTCCCGGCTGCCCAGGCGGATTGGGCGACGGTGAGGGCACCGGCTGTGACGGCGGTTTTGCCGATGAAGTCACGGCGTGTGGTTGGGGTGGTTTCGTTGGTCATGGGATTGTTGGGCTGAGGTTGGGGGAAAGTGAAATCAGGCGAGCGCCTTCTTGATGAGAGCGATGCCTTCCTCATACACCTGCTCGGTGCTGGGGAAGAAGTCGCGCCAGACGCGGGTGGCGGCGGCGAGGTCAGGCAGGGCACCACCGAAGGCTTCGATGGTCATCCAGCCGTTGTAGCCGATCTTTTTCAGGTGCTGGATCTGCTCGGTGATGTTGATGTGGCCGCGTCCAGGCGTGCCGCGATCGTTCTCGGAGATGTGGACGTGGTTCAGCTTGCCGGAGGCAAAGACGGTGTCGATGGCGGCGAAGGGATTCTTCTCTTCGATGTTCGCGTGGAAGGTGTCGTACATCGTGCCGAAGTTCGCGTGATCGACGCGCTTCACATAGCTGGCGGCCTGCTCCATCGTGTTCAGCAGATGAGCCTCGAAGCGGTTCAGCGCCTCGATGGCGCACTTCACCCCAGCGGCTTCCGCGACGGGGGCGATGGCGCGATGCACGCCTGCTGCGCCGTCGAGTTCAGCCTCACTCGGATAGCTGCCGGTGAAGTTGCCGAGCACTTGGTAATAAGGTCCGCAGAGAGTCTGCACGCCCGCATTGTGAGCGCAGTCGATGACGCGCTTGAGATGGTCGATGGCACCCTGGCGGTTCGCAGCAACGGCGGAGATGGCGTTGTGCTCTTCATCAGGCAAAACGGTCACGGCAGTGCATTCGAGGCCATTGTCTTTCAGCACGCGGCCGATGTTGGCAAAGTGGGCGGGGCTGCTGACATCGAAGATCGGGATCTCGACGCCATCATAGCCGGCGGCCTTGAGCTTTTCGATGACGGGGAAGTTATCTTCGGTCACGTGACCGGTCCAGAGGAGGAGGTTAAAGCCAATTTTCATGTGTGGGGGACGGCAAACTAGGGAGCCAGTGGAAAAATCGCAAGACTTGGTTTCTTGTGATTTCGCAGCGCGGGCCTGGGTGAACGCTACCCAGGCAGTCCTCATTTCAGGCAGGTTGCCGGAGACAGGCTTTGAAAATGAGTTTCCCAAGCCAGGATTATCCTTTCACAATCCGCGCCATGAACCCTGCCGATCCAATCTCGCCAGCACCATCCCCCAGCGCCCCGTCAGTCAGCCTGTGGGAATTGATACTGGCCTGTCTCTCGATCTTCGTGATCTCGGCCATGGTGGCGGAGATGCTGTTTCAGTTTGATCCTGAGATCATCGTTGTGCTGCACGCTGTGGACACGGCGATCTGCATGCTCTTCCTCGCGGACTTTTGCAGAAGGCTGATCACTGCACCCTCAAAGCTGGCCTATTTGAAATGGGGCTGGATCGATCTAGCGGCCAGTATCCCAAGCATCGACGCGCTCCGCTGGGGACGCATGGTGAGTCTGACGCGTCTTTTCATGCTGCTGCGGGCACTGCGCTCAGGCAGGGCCATCCTGCGGGTGATCCGGCATGATCCCGCCCGTGCCGTCATCACCCTGACGCTGCTGCTGACAATGATGCTCACCATCGCCAGCGCCCTGTTGATCCTGAGTGTGGAGACCGCAGAGCGCTCGAACATCAAGACCGGCTACGACGCCCTCTGGTGGACGCTCACGACCGTCACCACCGTGGGATATGGGGATTTCTTCCCCGTCACGATCAAAGGGCGGATGATCGGTGCCGTGGTCATGGTGGGCGGGATCGCCCTCTACGCCACGCTCACCGCCTTCATCAGCGCGAAGATCATGGACCTGCACCAGAAGCACGAGCGCGATGAGGTGGATGCCATTTATGATGAGGTGCGCTGCCTCCGAGCCGAGATGCGTGAACTTCGGCAGATTTTGCTGGGGCGTGCTGAAAACGCCCCCAATCCGGCAATCGAGCCAGAGCCGGGCAAGGCGGGGAATTCAGGTTGAACATCCTGTTTCGGAAAACCATACTCGCACGCTCTTTCCCAGACGAAGCACCCCCATCAAACCCATGTCTCTGATCTCCACCGCCCGTCTCCTCGTTCTCGTCTCTGTCTCTGCCACGCTGATGTCGTGCCAGAATGGACTCAACAAGTCAGCGAGCACCGGCAGTGACCCGTATGTCTCCAACTACCCGGCAGATGGCGGCTACAATCCGTATCCAGACCAGCCAGGCCGTGTCGCCGGTGGAGCACCTGCCTATGAGCAGCCAGTGGCTCCGGTGGAGGCTGATCCGTATGCCTTCAATGCTCCGACCAGCACCCCCACTCGCAGCACGACCAGCAGCAGCAGTTCCAGCACGCCGAAGAAGACCGTCACCAGCAGCAAGCCGAAGTCCAGCTCCACGAAATCCAAGAGCACCGCGAAGAAATCCACTGGCAGCAGCTCGCACACGGTCGTGAAGGGTGACACGCTCTACGGTCTAGCTTTGAAAAACAAAACCACTGTGGCGAAGATCAAAGCCGCCAACGGCCTGAAGTCCGATCTCATCCGCCCCGGCCAGAAGCTGAAAATGCGCTAAGCATGTCCGCCGCATCGTCGCCGCCAAGCAGCCTCGCTGAGCTGGAAGATCGCCTCAGTGAGCCAACACAGGCGGTGATCGACATGATGCACCGCGTGACGGGCGACATCGTCGTCCTCGGAGTCGCGGGAAAGATGGGCCCGTCCCTGATCCGCATGGCCAAACGGGCCAGCGATGAAGCCGGAACCAACCGGCGCATCATCGGCGTCTCACGCTTTCGCGATGCCGCCGCGCGCAATGAACTCGAGCGGCAAGCCATCGAGACCATCACTGCCGATCTTTTGGACGAGCGAGCCCTCGCAGCGCTGCCAGACGCGCCGAATGTCATCTACATGGCGGGAATGAAATTTGGCAGCACCGGCCAAGAGCCCATGACCTGGGCCATGAATACCCTCCTGCCCGGCCTTGTCTGCCAGCGCTACCGCAGCAGCCGCATCGCCGCCTTTTCCACCGGCAATATCTACGGACTCGTGCCCACCAGCGGCCCAGGCAGTCGTGAAACAGACACGCCAAACCCCGCTGGCGAATACGCCCAAAGCTGTCTCGGCCGCGAGCGCATCTTCGAATACTACGCCCAGGTTTTCAGCACGCCCGTCTCCCTGATTCGTCTAAACTACGCCTGCGATCTCCGCTACGGCGTGCTCGTGGACATCGCCCAGAAAGTCTGGCGCGGTGAGCCCGTGGATGTGACGATGGGCCACTTCAATACAATCTGGCAGGGCGATGCGAATGCGCTCTCGCTCCTCTTCCTCGAACATGCCGCCACTCCCGCGTGGAAGATCAATCTCACCGGCTCCATCACCCTCAAGGTGCGCGAGGTCGCTGAGCGATTTGCCCTAGCCTTTGGCAAAACGGCTCAGATCACCGGCACAGAAGCCCCCGATGCACTTCTCAGTGACTCGTCACTCTGCTCCAACACCATCGGCAGTGTCACAGTCTCCGAAACTCAGCTCATCGACTGGGTCGCCGCCTGGGTCAGTCAAGGCGGAGCCACCCTCGGCAAGCCCACCCACTTCGAGAGCCGCGATGGGAAGTTTTAAAACCCTGCCGCTTGTGCCCTCCCGCGCCTTGCGGCAGTCTCGCCGCCTCGCATGAAGGACACCCTCGAAGATCTCGAGCAATACATCATCGACGTGATCATCCACAATCGACGTGGACTGCGCGCGTCGATGCTGCGCAGCGTGTTCTGGTTTCTCTCCGGCATCTACAAAGGCGCGGTCAAACTCCGCCTCTTCCTCTATCGCGAGCGCTACATCCACGACCACCACCTCGGCGTGCCCGTCATCAGTGTCGGCAACATCACCGTCGGCGGCACGGGGAAGACTCCCGTCGTCGAGTTGCTCGCGAAGTCATTGCTCGCGCGAGGTCGCCGAGTCGCCATCCTCAGCCGTGGTTATAAAAGCAAACGCCAGCGCAAAGCCCCGCTGAGCTGGCGCATCGCCGCCAAGTTCGGGCTCGCCCGCAAGCCCAAAGGACTGCCGCCACGCATCGTCAGCGATGGTGAAAAAGTCCTGCTCGACTCCCACAACGCCGGTGATGAGCCCTTCATGCTCGCTCACAACTGCCCCGGCGTGCCTGTCGTCGTGGATCGTGACCGCGTGAAGGCCGGAGCCCATGCCATCCGCAAGTTCGGAGCGGATGTGCTCATCCTCGACGACGGCCTGCAATACCTCCGCCTCAAGCATCGCCACGACATCGTGCTCGTGGACAAGACCGCCCCCTTCGGCACCGGCTACATGCTCCCGCGCGGCACCCTGCGCGAGCCGCCGAAAAGCCTCCGCCGCGCCAGCTACATCTTTTTGACCAAGTCCGATGGCGACAGCGCCGACGTCATCCGCCAGATCGAACGCTACAACCCCGTGGCCGACATCATCGAGTGCCGCCACCGCCCCGTTCACTTTGAAAACATCCACACTGGCGAGCGACTCCCGCTCGACTCCTTCAAAGGTAAATACGTCGGCGCACTGTCTGGCATCGCCGTGCCCGAGAGCTTTGAGAACGGCTGCCGCAAACTCGGCGCGAAGGTGCAGTGGACCGCACGCTTCACCGATCACCATCGTTTCCAGGAAAAAGAGATCACCCAGTTCATCGACCGCTGCGTCAAAGCCGATGCCGATGCGATTTTAACGACGGAAAAAGACTACGTCCGCTTCCCCAAACTCCCGCCTGGAGAGATCCCCATCTACTTCCTGCGCGTCGAGATCGAGATCACGCGTGGCAAAGACATTTTCGAGCGCCTCGTCGATCTCATCGCCCAGCCGCGTCATGTCACGCAGGGACTCGTGAGTTCAGAGTTGGTGGAGACATCGGAATGAGCCGCCTCGTCATCAACCAGGAGACCTATCAAGCGGTGCTCCAGGAGATCGTGCCTGCCGCGAAGAAGTTGCTCTGGCTCGTCACCGCCGATCTCAAAGATCTGCACGTCAGCAGCGGCAGGAAGTTCGTCCCCTTCCTCCAGGTGCTCGCTGGCAAAATCAGCGAAGGAGTGGAGGTCCGACTCATCCACGCCAAAGAGCCCGGCCCGCGTTTTCGTGCCGACTTCGACCGCTTCCCCGAACTCATCGAGAGCGATCTCTTCAGCCGCATCCTCTGCCCGCGCATGCACATGAAGTGCATCATCGCCGATGGCCGCATCGCCTACATCGGCTCCGCCAATCTCACCGGCGCAGGCCTCGGTGCCAAGAGCGACCACCGCCGCAACTTCGAAGCCGGCATCGTCACCGAGGACCGTGAAGTCATCGGCCAGCTCATGAACTTCCTCGACACCTTCTACCTCGGCGATCACTGCTTGAAATGCCAGCGCCGCGAGGTTTGTCCTGACCCGATTGTGTGAAGTGATCCAGCTCGACGTATTGCTCGCCGATGCGCGCTGCCTTTCTTCTCCTCATCTCCACTGCTCTCCACGCCTCTGAGCCTCTCCTCGTCACGCCGCAAGACGACAAATTGCTCATGCTCGACACACGGGTCATTGAGCAAACCGAGAACGCGCGGCTCGTGCTCGGCGCGGTGGAGAAGGCGGCGGAGAATCCTTTGCTGCCATCGGATCAGCCTTGGGAAAATGCCACGAACAACTACTACCCCAACGTCACCTGGGATGCCGAGGCGAAGCTCTGGAAGATGTGGTACAAGGATGTGCTCGCCGACAAGGATGTCATCGCGCAGATGGATGAACCGAGCACGGTGCATGATGTTGGTTGGTATCTGCTTTATGCGACATCCAAGGATGGTCTGAAGTGGGAAAAGCCAGCGCTCGGCCTGCACAAGTTCGCGGGTAGCAGTGCGAACAACATCGTGGCTCGCGATTGCCCGAACGTGGGTGTTTTCAAAGACCTGCACGACACTGATCCTGCTCGCCGCTACAAGCTCGTGCATGACATCGGCCTCGGAAAACCGCGCGTGCGCTTCAGCGCCGATGGCCTGAACTGGAGCCCGGCGCAGGAGGTGCTCGGCTTTAGCGCGCAGCAGGGCGACACGCACAACAACGCCTTCTTTGACACCCGCAGCGGCAAGTATCTTTGGTTCACCAAAATGTATCTCGGCGAGCGGCTCGTCTCTCGTCTGGAGAGCGACGACTTCCTGCATTGGAAGAGCAGTGGCATCGTCCTGCGCAGTGCGCTCGATGAAGGCCGCGCCACCCAGACCTATGCGCTCACCGTCTTCCCGTATGCGAACCTATATCTCGGCTACGTCATGATGTATCACGTCGGCTCGGGGCGCGTCGTCGATGTCGAACTCGCGTGGAGCCACGACTCCATCAAATGGCAGCGCGTGCAGCCCGGCACGCCGTTTTTAAAGCTTGGGGACAAAGGCGGTCCAGAGCGGACTGAAGCCCGAACTACAAACAGCTACGACAGCGGCTGCATCTACGCGCAGGCCGGACCGCCTGTGATGCAAGATGGCAAATTGCTCCTCTACTACGGCGGCAGTCCCACCGTGCATCTCGGCTGGAAACGCAGCGCCAGCCTCTGCCTCGCCCGCTTGCGTGAGGATGGTTTCGCCGCTTACGAGCCCGAGGACAAAGCCAAGCCCGCCATGCTCCTCACCTCACCTTTGCGTGAGTCTGGCAAGCCCATCACGCTATCCGCCGATGGCGATGTCGCGTTTGAAAAGCGGCCTCAAAACGATGGCAGCCTCCGACTGCGGCTCACACTTGCACCCGGCGCGAGGTTGTATGCCATCTCCGGCGTCACGCTCGTGAACACCGCACTGCCAGCGCCCAAGCTCGCACCTTTGCCCAAGCTCCCCGTGCAGCGTGAGCCGCTCGTTTTCACCTTCGATAAGGACGCGCAAGGCTGGCAGGGCGTGGACAAGATCGAGCATCACTCCGAAGGTTTCGTCACCATCTCGCGCGGCAAAAACCTCCGCCCCATCGCCCATGCGCAGCCTTTGCCTGGCGACTGGCCCGTGCTGCTCGGTGGCGATGAAGTCACGCTCAGCGCCCGCGTGCGCGCACCGAAAGCGGGCGGTGCCGTGCGTCTGGAAATCTTCGCCCGCGATGTCTCCCAGTGGACCTTCGAAAAGCTCCCGCCCTTCAGCACCGACTGGCAGACCATCGCCACCACGATCCGTCATGATTGGACCGACGACCAAGCCAAAGCCGCCGGCTGGGTGCCCACCGTGCAGGCCTACTCCTGGCGTGAAACCCTAGGTCATGCCGGAAAGATCGTCCTCATGGCCGCGCAGACCGGCAGCCAGCAAAGCTTCGATCTCGACGACGTGAAGATCGAGGCGAGATAGCCATCTGCTTCAAGGGTGTTTCGCCAGAAAAATGTCGCTGAATCTGACAGCCAGCTTTTGCCAAGCCCAAGGGGCTTGCGGATCATAGCCCAGGGGTGCCGAGCCTTGGCGAGTGCTCCCCTGGGTTGCTCCGCGAGATCATCTCCCCGACCGAACCCCAACGCGGGTTCCGTAGCTGGGCGGGATCGCGGGTGATGGCGGCGCGGTCTAAAGTTTCGGAACCCACGTTGGGGTTCGGCGTGAATGGGACGTGGTGCTCGGCGATACCCAGGGTTCTGCGAACCCTGGGCTATGATTCGCAAGCCCGTTGGGCTTGGGTGGGCGTTTCGTCCATGTGAGAACCTTCGTATTTCCGGGCGTTTCTTCAAGGGTAATCGCGGGTGCCAATGAACCATTTCGCAAGGTTCTGACCTTCAGTTGTCATGTTTTGTCATGCAGGCAGGTGCCTCCTAAGTATATTGATCCACATGAACTGCAGACCTGTGACGAAAACTTGCGGCAGAACAAGTCTTGAACATCTGCGCTCTTGGCTCAATGAGTCGGGGTATGCGCACTCTTCTGGGCCCCTATCAACAAGACACGCCGGAGGCGACGAAACTTGAGGCCATGGATAAGTCCTGGGTGAGTGCGGTCGAACTTGCAGGAGTGGCCATCCAACTCGCTCAGCTCAAAGGACTCAAGGAACCTGATGTTGCGGGTGCTGTGCTATTGCTCAAGCAAACCTGGCGGGCGCGCCATGCACTTACGCCGCTGGCATGTGCAGACATGGAGTTGGTGCACGACATTAACGGTCGTGAGGTTGAGGCTGCCAGTGTCATCCGCAAAGCAGACAAAGATTTTCCGGGCTCGGCGATA
>NZ_JBILYB010000157.1:0-13699 GCF_044378005.1 Prosthecobacter sp. | reverse complement strand
GGTGAAGTGCGCGGCGCGGGCATCACCGCCAACGTCAACAGCCGCTGCCTGTTCAGCAATGCCAGCGATGGCACGCTCAAGCTCATCGCCAGAAACGGCACGGATGTGGGTCTGGGCAGCAACCTGAAGACCCTCGGCAACTTCTCCATCAGTGGCGACCTCGTCATCTTCCTCGGCACCCTGGTGGATAAACGCAGCGTGCTCTTCGGCTGGGATGCCAATGGTGGCCTGCGCGCGCTGGTGCGCACGGGCCAGAGCCTGACTGCCAACGGAGCCACGAAGGCCGTGAAGAGCTTCAGCATCCTGGAGACCAGCAATGCCTCCTCCGGTCATGGTAAAGACATCAGTGTGGCCCCCACCGGCGAGTCCCTTGTCACCATCAGCGTGACCTTCACCGACGGCACCAGCGGCGTGGTCGTGGGTAGCTTCGATGGCACGAGTGACACCGGCTTCGGTGCCACTTACGGCACCAGCCAGCAGCTCGCGGACACCTACGCCACCGCGCCGGGTGTCATTCCGCTGGCGAAGTGGGGTAGCTTCCGCAGCCCCGGCTTTGACAACACGGGCAGCTACTACGGCTTCATCAGCCAGATGCTGACCAACACGCTGGCGGGAGTCAGCAGCACGAACAACGTCGGTATCTTTGTCGATACCGCGCCCGGCTTGCTCACGCTCCAACTGCGCGAAAACGACGCCGCTCCAGGCACCACGGCGGGAGTCGTGTTCAGCGACTTCAGCGACCTTGTGCTCGGCGGCGGGGACTACGAGTTCCTCGTCAAAGGCGAACTGCGTGGTGCAGGAGTCACCGTCAACGTTAACAACGTCGGCCTGTGGGCACAGCACGCTGTGAACGGCCTCGAACTTGTGGCGAGAGAAGGCAGCGAAGCCCCTGGAGTCACTGGCAGCACCTTTTTGAGGCTGAATCAAATCGCCCTACCTGGCACTGCGCAGCCACTGTTCCAGGCCACCATGACCACCGGAGTCGGTGGAGTGACCACAGCGAATGACACGGGCCTGTGGGTGATCAACGAAAGCGGAGCCGTGAAGCTGGCCGTGCGTGAGGGTGATACCCTCAGCGTGAACGGTACCCCACGGGTCGTGACCGCGATCACCGCGCTGCTGAATGGCACCACCACCGGTGGAGCCCTGGGCCGCCGAGTGTTCCTCGAAGACGGCCAGATGACCCTGCTGCTGACCTTCAGCGGCGGCATCCAGGCGAATGCGAAAGTCGTCGTGCCGTAAGCGCGGAGCGGATCAATCTGACTTCTCAAACTCAAAGCCAGAGGCGTGAGCCTCTGGCTTTTTTGTCGCTACCGGGAGGTGAGAGAAATCATCCTTGCTTACCGGCACGAATGCTTCTTAGCCTAGGGCGTGAAGCGGATTTCGCCGTGGCTCTGGCTTGTCCTGGGGGGTAGCCCAGGTCCAGGCGGAGTCACGCACCTGGACGAACAGCGCCGGGAAGACGATCCAGGCTGAGTTTGGCGGAGTCAGTGCGGGGCAGGTGAGGCTGATGCTCGCGGACGGCAGGCAGTCCGCTGTGCCGCTCGCCAGCCTTTCGGCGGAGGATCAGGCGTGGATTCGCAGTCCGCCTACACCCGCCAGCAATGGCGTCTTCGTCAGCCTCCGCGGCGGCACCAGTAACTCCATCACGAGCGATGGCGAGCTCGTGCAGTATCGCAAAATCGTCGATGTCACCCCAGCACACCGAATGCCGCATATCATCAGGTCGGCACGCAGGGCACCTTTACCTGGACGAGCCATGCTGATGCGCACGACGCCACAGACGATCAGGACAGCGACGGCACCAGCAACCAAGACGAAGCCTCCGCTGGCACAAACCCTCTCGATCACAGCAGCCTATTCGCGATCACCAGCGTCACACGCACCGGCGGCAGCGTGACCGTCACCTTTCCCACCGTCCCGGGCTGCTGCTACCCAGAATCCGCCATCAAACTATGAACTCCATCGTAAGCCAAGACGGTCCCCATCTGTCAGAAAATCCCATCCCAAACCTGCCGACGACGAAGGCGAGACAGCCCGCTAGTGGCGCGTGGGTTACTCCAATTCTGTCATACATGGTGCTGTCAATCTTGCTGTTGAATTCGAAGTTGAGGATGGTCAACAGCCCAACTGAAGCACGCTTCACCTAACTCCTTTCACGCCGCTTTACTACCCACTCGACACAGCCTGCGAGTGACCGTCTTAGCACCAGATTTAAATATGAACTTTTATTCTCAGCAATCCAATCTCCGGTTTCACCTGTCTTTTCAAAGTCGTGAATGCTCTGTTCTATGAAAACGGTTCGTTACTTCTTCACGGCAGCCTTTGCCTACGTCAAAATGAACCTGCTAATTGCGTCGCGGCATCGCGTCTTAATTGCAATGCTTGGCGTCATGTTTCTCTCGTTGGAGGCACAGGCAGCGGAGGTTCAGCACCTCAATACGCAGACGGCATCGGCATCCGGCGCGGGAGCCAGTGGCACACCATCCATTGCGAGTTTCAACATCCCTGCGGGCAAGAACCGCGTTCTCTTCATTTGGGCCGGCTTCGAGCGTGACCATATCTCACCAGCGGATGTCACGGCGGGATATGGTGTCTCTGGTAATACCGCAGGCACTGGCCTCGGCGACAATTACCCAGAGACCCGGATTGGCACGCCACCCGCAACGACATCAAACAACCAGATCACGGCGCGTGTCGTAGGGGCCTCGGGCACGGTTGACAAGAAGAACGCCCTGGTCATCGGAGGCACGCCGAGCGGTGACACCCGGTTCATCAACATCAGCACCTCTCCATCGGGCTCGCCATCCGGTACTGCCTTTTTCAGCGTGGGTAGCTTTCACATTGTTCTGTTCGAGAACGAGATCAAGACGCTGCTCGGGAGCGCAGCCTCGGGCACCGTCGCGATCACGCTGCCTGACGTGGTGAATCCCAGCAATGCCGGTGACGATGCGTTCATCGTGGCCTCCGTTTTTCAGAATGTGGAGCAGGCCGTCACAGCCGTGGTGCGCAATGGAACGGCCACAGCACAAGTAACAACTGGCACTCCTGGCAACGCCTCTCTGGCGCCGGCTGCCTACGATGCTGGTCAGGCCCCAGATGAAGCGGCCGACGGAAAGCTCGTTCTGGGTGCCAACTCGAGCACGGAAGGCTTTGTTACACCAACCGGACACGTAGGCCTTGCCACGGTATCGATCACGAACGCTAACGGGCAATACGACAATTCCAACGGCAACATCAATAATGAGCCAAATGGATTAACCGCTGGAGCTTACTTTCGCAATGGGGGTGCGACTCCCAGCTCACTTTACACCCTGCAGATGGCGGGTGCCGCGGCCACACTCATCTATGGTGGCACCAATGCTTCTTTCCTGTTGGAGTCTGACAATGCGGATACCAGTGATGCTCCGACCTCTTATGGTGAGGCGACACACGCGATTAGCGGTATCAGGCTGGGAGATTCCGTGGATGCTGACTCATCGGCGCTCAACAACTCGACTGCTACAGGCGATGATGTTAACGGCACTGACGACGAAAATGGGGTGACCATTCCGGCATCGCTCTATCGCGGACTGACGCAAACCATTCCAGTGAGCATCCAGAACGCGTCTGGCCGTTTGAACGGATGGATCGACTGGAATGCCGACGGTGATTTCAACGATGCTGGCGAGCAGATCGCGAATGATCAGGCTGTTACTGCCGGGACCGTGAATCTCTCTGTTAGTGTGCCCTCCGGTGCCGTCCTTGGACAGTCGATGGCTCGTTTTCGCGTCAGCACTAACGCAGGTGAATGTAACACCCCCGCTAGCGCCACGGCCTCCGGCGAGGTCGAGGATTATGCTGTGACCCTCGCTGCACCTTCCGGCAATGCTACTCTCTCCGCTCTGAGTCTGAGCGAAGGCACGCTCACGCCCGCCTTCTCCTCTGGCACCAACAGCTACACCGCCAGTGTTCCGAACGCGACCAGCAGCGTCACGGTGACTGCGACAAGGGCGGAGGCGAATGCCACGCTGGCCGTCCAGGTCAATGGTGGTGGCTACAGTGCGCTCACCTCTGGGAGCCCGAGCAGCGCTCTAGCGCTAGTTATCGGCTCAAACACGGTGGACGTCAGAGTCACGGCCCAGGACGGCACCACGACAACGACCTATACCACGACGATCACTCGTCGTTCGAGTGTCGCCACGCTCTCCAGCCTTACCACAAGCACGGGTGCCTTTACGCCGACCTTTGCGAGCGACACCACGAGCTACGCCATGCTGGTGCCGAACACCACCACCGCCCTTACAGTCACCCCGACTGTCACCCAAACTAGTGCGACCGTGACCGTCAATACGGCTTCGGTGTCGTCCGGCAGTCCCAGCGGATTGATTTCCCTCAATGTTGGCTCAAACATCACCACGGTGACAGTCACTGCAGAGGACACGTCCTTTACAACAACCTACACGCTGACGGTCACGCGTGCCGCCCCCTCGCCTACCCTCAGCAGTGTCTCCCCCGCCACTGGCAGCACTGCGGGAGGCACTGGCGTGACCATCACCGGCACAAACTTCACCGGAGCCACCGCCGTGACCATCGGCGGCACGGCGGCGACGATCGGCACCATCACCGCTACGAGCATCACCGCCACCACCGGAGCCCATGCGGCAGGCGTCGTGAACGTCGCCGTCACCACCCCAGGCGGCACCGGAACCGGCTTGAATCTTTACACCTACGTCACGCCCGTCCCCGAGATCGCTGTCTTCGATGGCATTGCACCTCCTGCGGGCGAGCGCACGGACAACGTGGGCACCTTCGACTTCGGCAGTGTGAATACGGGCAGCAGCAGTGCCGCGCAGACCTTCACCATCCAGAACCTCGGCTCCGCGACGGCTGACCTCACGGGTCTGGCCGTCACCAGCACGAACGCCACTGAGTTCACCTTCACCGCACCGCTGGCCGCCACGCTGGCCCCTGGTGCCACGACGACCTTCACCGTGACCTTCAGCCCCTCCGGCACCGGAGCACGCAGCGGGGTGATCAAGATCGCCAGCAATGACACGGACGAGAACCCCTTCGACATCATGCTCACTGGCACGGGCCTGGTTCCCGAGATAGGCATCGCGAACTCGCTGGCGGTGGACATTCCGGATACCGGCAGCCAGGCTTTCGGCACCACGGAAGTCGGGCTGGATCTCTTCCAGACCTTCACGGTCAGCAACTCTGGCACCGGTGCTCTGAGCATCGGTGCGATCACCTTTGATGGTGCTAACCCCAGCGACTTCATCGTCTCCACCGCTCCTGCCCTTTCCTCCGTGCCCGGCCCCGGCAGCACGACTTTCACCGTTCGCTTCCGCCCTTTGGGCACCGGTGCGCGCTCGGCGGTGATGAGCATCGTCAATGATGACGCGGATGAAAACCCCTTCGATATCACCGTCACCGGCACCGGTCTGGCTCCTGAGATCGTCGTCCACGATGGTAGCCACAGCCTGGCTCCTGAGCTGAGCGATGGTCAGGTCATGGTCGTGAGTTTCGGTAGCACCGCTCAAAATGTGGCCAGCGTCCGCAGCTTCCTCGTCCGCAACACCGGGGACGCGCCGCTGGACATCACCACGATCACGGTGCCCGCTGGCTATAACACCAACGGAGCCGCGGTCACAATGGCCCCCGGCACCTCCTACAGCTTCCAGGTGTCTATGGAAAGCGCCACCCCAGCCACCTATGCAGGCAATGTCGTCATCAACAGTGATGACCTCAGCGAGGCCGCCTTTGACTTCCCTGTGACGGGCTCCGTCGTCGCTCCAGGCAGTTCGCCTGTCGTCAATGTGGGTGGTGACATCGCGGTGCAGGGCACCACGGGCAGCGCCGTGCTCGGCGGCCCGGTCGGCTCCACGCTTTACAGCTTCATTGGTTCGCCTGCGCTGAACTCCAGCGGCGTGCTCGCCAGTGCGGTGCAGATCCGCCACAGTGACGCCAGCCTGCACACTGGCGTGATGTCTGGCCAGCCTCTGGTCCTCATCGCCACGGACACGCAAACGGCTCCCAGCCTCCCCGGCGTCACCTACTTCAGCTTCTCGCCTCCGGTCATCAATGAGACCGACCACATCGCCTTCACGGCCGAAGTGCGCGGCGCAGGCATCACCAAGAACGTCAACAGCCGCTGCCTGTTCAGCAATGCCAGCGATGGTGTGATCAAGCTCGTGGCCCAAGTGGGCGCGAGTGTGGGTCTGGGCAGCAATCTGAAGACCCTCGGCAACTTCTCCATCGGTGGAGATCTGGTGATCTTCCTCGGCACGCTGGTGGACAACAGCATTGTGCTCTTCGGTTGGGACGCCAGCACCGGCCTGCGTCCCCTCGTGCGCAAAGGTCAGAGCCTCAGCGCCAACGGAGCCACCAAGACCGTGCAGAGCTTCAGCATCCTGGAGACCAGCAATGCCTCCTCCGGCCACGGCAAGGAACTCAGTGTGGCGCCGACGGGAGAGTCCCTCGTCACCTTCGGCGTCACCTTCACCGATGGCACCAGCGGCGTCGTGGTGGGCAGCTTCGATGGCACCAGCGACACGGGCTTCGGCGCGACCTACGGAGCCAGCCAGCAGCTTGCCGACACCTATGCTGCTCCGGCGGTCATTCCGTTGGCGAAGTGGGGCAGCTTCCGCAGCCCCGGCTTTGACAACACGGGCAGCTACTACGGCTTCATCAGCCAGATGCTGACCAACACGCTGGCCGGAGTCAGCACCACGAACAACGTCGGTGTCTTTGTGGATACCACCCCTGGCGTGCTGACACTGCAACTGCGTGAAAACGACGCAGCCCCCGGCACCAGCGGCCTCGTGTTTAGCGACTTCAGCGACCTCGTGCTCGGCGGCGGAGATTATGAATTCCTCGTCAAAGGCGAAGTGCGTGGCACAGGAGTCGTCACAAACGTCAACAACGTCGGCCTGTGGTCGCAGCACGCCACGAACGGGCTCGAACTCGTCGCTCGGGAAGGCAGCGAAGCCCCCGGAGTCAGCGGCAGCAACTTCCTCCGCTTGAGCCAGGCCGCCCTGCCCGGCACCGCACAGCCGATGTTCCAGGCCACGATGAAGACCGGAGTCGGCGGTGTGACGACAGCCAACGACACGGGCCTGTGGGTGGTGAATGAGAGTGGAGTCGTGAAGCTCGCCGTGCGTGAAGGTGATGTGATCAATGTCGGCGGCACGGACCGAACCGTGACAGCGATCACCGCCCTGCTCAATGGCACGACTACTGGCGGAGCCCTGGGCCGCCGGGCTTTCCTCGCCGATGGGCAGCTTACCCTGCTGCTGACCTTCAGCGGCGGCATCCAGGCGAATGCCAAGGTCGTGGTGCCGTAAGCGCGAATCGAGGATGTGTCTGTCAACCCGGCAGCACTCAAGGGGGTACCCTTCGTCGCTCAGGGGGGTGCCCTCTGGAGGGCTCACCCTTTCGTCATTCGTTATTCGGGCTTCGTCATCCCCCCCTCCCCGACCCCGCGTCACGCGGGAGGTGATCTGGGCGGAGTAGGTGTAACTGCGCAGGCTGCCATTGATGAAGGCGGTCATGCGCACCGTCTGCGGGCCGATGGTGCCGGGAGGGATGAGGAAGTGAGTCGAGAACGTTTATCACTTTTTTAATTCCGTAGGCCCTGCTCGGTCTGCCCCGTTACCCCGAGGGATGATCTGAGCCTCAATTGTGGGAAATGCCGCGGTTGTTGCTCTTTTTCACTTTCATTCCTGCCCGTCATCTGCCAAGGGGCTCAAGTTTCTGTGATCACCTCAAGTTGATTGTGTTGATCAGGTATTTTGTTGTGCCCGAAGGTGATAGCAGATGAAATCAAGTCAGACTCCCGAGACGAAGATGAAAGCATCCACCACTCCCAAGACCGCCCTGCAGGGGCTTATCGCCGCCCTGATCACCCTCAGCCTGCCGCTCCAGGCCGAGCTGACAGCCACCCACCAGGCGGAGCCCACGCTTCCTGCTCTGGGTAAGCCCCAGCAACCCACCCCGCCAGACCAAGTGCCCGAGGGTCTCGCCAAGTCCGACTGGCAGAGCATCCGCGCGGCGTATGAGGCAGGGCGGCACGCATTCCAGCCTGTCGAGGGCGGCTGGCAGGCGCGCAATCCGGGGCAGCAGTGGACCACCACCTTTGACCAGCGCGGTTTTGTCGCCCAGCCACAGGGCGGCGGGTGGACGTGGGGCCTGGAACTCCAGAGTTACGGCTTCGGAGAGCGTCAGCAACGAGTCAAGGGCACGCCCGAGGTGAAAGCTGAGGGCCAGCGCCTCAGCTACCAGTGGGATTCCGCCGTCCAGGAGTGGTTCGTCAATGACCAGCGCGGCCTGGAGCACGGCTTCACCATCGCCGAGCGTCCCGTCTCCCGCCTCCCCGTCTCCCAGTCTCCTCTTCTGAGCTTTACTCTCACCACCCGTGGTGGCCTCCAGCCGAAAGTTGCCGCCGACAGCGTGCTGTTCCAGGACGCCTCCGGCACCACGGTGCTGAACTACACCGGCCTGAAGGTCTGGGATGCGGATGGCAGGGTGCTGCCTTCCCATTTTGAGCCAGCGGGGCCGCAGAGCTTCCGCCTCCTGGTGGACGAACGCAGTGCCCGCTACCCCATCACGATCGACCCCATCGCCCAGCAGGCCTATCTGAAGGCGAGCAATACGGAGACCTTTGATAGCTTTGCTCGGGCCATCGCTGTGGATGCAGACACGGTGGTCGTCGGGGCGCCTTTCGAGGACAGCAATGCCACTGGAGTGAATGGAAATCAGGCGGACAACAGCTCCATCGCAGCGGGCGCGGCCTATGTCTTCACCCGAACTGCGGGTGTGTGGACACAGCAGGCTTACCTGAAAGCCAGCAACACGGGAAACGACGATTCCTTTGGAAACGCTGTGGCCATCTCTGGGGACACCATCGTCGTGGGCGCGAACGGAGAGAGCAGCAACGCCACGGGTGTGGGCGGAAATCAGACGGACAACTCCGCCTTCTTTTCAGGTGCTGTTTATGTCTTCACCCGGAGTGCAGGGGTGTGGAGCCAGCAGGCGTATGTGAAAGCCAGCAATACGGGATTCGGTGACGGCTTTGGCACGGCGGTGGACCTGTCAGGAGATACCATGATCGTGGGTGCGCGCTTTGAAGCCAGCAATGCCACCGGAGTGAACGGCAATCAGGCAGATAACAGCGCCAGCAACGCAGGTGCCGCCTATGTCTTCACCCGCAGCGCAGGAGTCTGGAGCCAGCAGGCCTACCTGAAAGCCAGCAATACCGATGCGGAAGATTTCTTTGCCTACACAGTGTCTGTGTCTGGAGATACTGTGGTGGTCGGCGCATACGGTGAATCGAGCAGTGCCACGGGAGTGGGCGGAAATGAGGCGGATAACAGCGCCCTTAGCGCAGGTGCCGCGTATGTCTTCACGCGCAGCGCAGGTGTCTGGAGCCAGCAGGCTTATCTAAAAGCTAGCAACGCGGAGGCAGACGACCAATTTGCCCGATCTGTGGCGGTCTCAGGAGACACGCTGATCGTCGGCGCACACCGTGAAGATAGCAGTGCCACGGGAGTGGGTGGGAATCAGGCAGACAACACCGGCTTCAACAATGGCGCGGCTTATGTCTTTACCCGCAGCGCAGGAGTCTGGAGCCAGCAGGCTTACCTGAAAGGCAGCAATACAGGTTTCGTGGACAGCTTTGGACTCAACGTGGCCATCTCGGGGGATAGGCTGGTCGTCGCGGCTCAAGGAGAAGACAGCAGCGCCACCGGGGTAGGCGGCAATCAGGCGGACGACAGCATGGAAAGCGCCGGTGCGGCCTATGTCTTCAGCCGCAACGCGGGGGTGTGGAGCCAGCAGAGCTATCTCAAGGCCAGCAACACGGGAGTTGAAGACGCCTTTGGGGCGGCCCTGGACATCTCAGGCACCACCATCGTCGTCGGTGCGACCTTGGAGGACAGCGCCGCCACTGGCGTGGGTGGCAATCAGGCAGACAACAGCGCTGACCAAGCTGGTGCCGCGTACATCTTCGACAGCAACGACCCGGAGATCGCCGTGAGTGGCAATGGCACCCCGATCGCCACCGGTGACACCTTTCCTAGTGCCACGGATGACACGGACTTCGCCAGCCACTATGTCACCGGCGGCACCGTGGTGCGCACCTTCACCCTGCAAAACACGGGCGCTGCTACCCTGAACGTGTCCGGCATCACCGCAGGGGGAGACTTCACCGTCGGCGGCATCAGCCTCCCAGCCACGGTGAATGCAGGCTCCAGCACGACCTTCACCGTCACCTTTGACCCCAGCACCTCTGGCCTGCGCACGGCCACCGTGAGCATCGCCAGTGATGATGCGGATGAGAACCCCTACACCTTTGCCATCCAAGGCGCGGGCATCCCCGGATCGCCACCTGCAGGAGTGAGCCAGAGCGGCATCACCATCTCCAGCCTCGGCGGAGTCTTGGACTTTCCCTACACCGTTCAGGCAGGCATCGACCGCCTCCTGGTGGTGACCGCCAGTGGTCAGGAGGCCACAGACGTCTCTGCCGTGACTTGGAATGGTCAGGCGCTGACCCGGCGTGTGCTGCGGACCGATGGCACGCGGGTGGACAGCATCTGGACCCTGACGCTCGGCACCAGCGGCGGGTCCACGGCATCGACGATAGTGATCGCGACGAATGGCGCGCCATTCAGCGGCAATTTAATTACCGGTTCGACTTTCACCGGGGTGCATCAGACCGCTCCCGTGAGTGTCACGAATTCCGCCGCATCCGACTCCGGTGTCGGGGGCTTTACCGGCAGCTCCAGCCTCAGCCTGACCAGCTCTGCGGGAGATTTGCTCTTTGACTTGTTCGATGCCTTCCACACCAACCCGCTACATAATCACGTCGTCACTCCCGGCGCATCTCAGACTGTCCTCGATGATCGATTGGGTGGCTACGGCGCAGGATCGAACAACTTCAAAATCTCCACAAAACCCGGTCCAGCCACCGCGATGAGCTGGAGCTCAAACTCGACGGCCTTCGTCCATGTGGGCATGAACATCGTGGCAGCCGCGGCGGCACCCCTCAACGCCGCCCCCACGGACATCACACTCACGCCTTCCGCCATCGCGGAAAACAACGCCGCCAATGCCACGGTGGGCACACTCACCGCCACGGATGCGGATGTGGGCCAGACGCACACCTTCAGCCTCGTCAGCGGCGCAGGTGACACGGACAACGGCAGCTTCACCATCGTGGGCAGTGACTTGAAACTCACTCCAGTAGCAGATTTTGAAACGAAGAGCAGCTACAGCGTCCGCGTGCAGGCCGATGACGGCAATGGCGGCACCTTTGCCGAGGCGCTCACAGTAACAATCACCGATGTGAATGAATCACCGACCATAGCGGGTGATTCAGTCCAGCTTGCCTATGAAACCGTGAACCCGACGCGCTCGGCGAACAACATCGTTTACTCCGTGAACAACGCCGCCGCTCTGGCCAGCGCCACCTTCAGCCGTGTGCGCTACCGCATGGAGTTGACCGTGGCGGGCACACCGCGTTATGCCGAAACGACCTTTGATGCCTGGTCTGGACTGACCGTGGCTGGTTTGAAGGTGCCAGATGAGATCACCCCGCTCGCCATCCAGCGTAACGTGACGAACATGACCGTGGACTCGAACTACCCCGGCGTCGTCAACGCAACAGCTCAGACTGGACGGTTGGAGATCTGGCCTAGCAACTACAATCAATCTGCCTCCGGTGGCGTTGGAGGCAGTAGTAGCACCTTTGATTTTGATGACGGTGGGTTCGGCACGAACGTGGGCCATGGCAGCTTCCAGGTTCACAACCTCTCATCAGGACCTCCCCAGACCGTTTTCGCCTGGAACAGCCATGGGCAAATCAATCCTGAAACCGGCTTTGGCAACCAACCCACAGGTAACCCAGACTGGACGTTTGCCTCTTTGGGCACCGCGGGCTGGAAGCTGCAGATTTCGATCATAACACCGAACGTGCCTTCCTCGTTTGCTCTAACTGAAGACGTGACTGGCAACCTGCTTTTCTCCGGAACGCCTTTCGCCGATGACAGCGCCTCCCTTACCGTAACGCTGTCTGTGGCGGACGGCACCCTCATTGGCAATGTCGGCACAGGCATCGTCGTTGGTGGCACAGCCACAGCACGCACCTTCACGGGCAGCGTGGCCGACCTGAATGCCTACTTCACCACGGCTGGTAAGGTCACCTACCTTGGTGCGTTGAACAACGACACCGCCCGGGCGCTAACGATCGCCATTTCCGACGGCACCAACACCATTAGCCAGGGTGCCACGATCAACTTTACCCCTGTGAACGACGCCCCCTTCATCACCAGTGACGGCGGCGGGGCCACGGGCTCCATCAGCATCGTTGAAAACGGCACCGCCGTGACCACCGTGACTGCCGCGGATGTGGATGCAGGCCAGACGCTGACCTACAGCAAGTCCGGCACTGACGCCGCTTTGTTCACCATCGTGCCCAGCACCGGCGTGCTCACTTTCACCACCGCGCCGAACTTTGAAGCACCTGCTGATGCCGGCGGCAACAACGTCTATGACGTCACCGTCACGGTCACGGACAATGGCTCTCCAAACCTGACCGACTCACAGGCGCTGAGCATCACGGTCACGGATGTGAATGAAGCGCCAACAGTCATCGGCGTGGCCGGCAAGCCCAGTGGCTTGGCAGCCTGGTGGAAGGCCGATGGCAACGCCAACGACTCCAGTGCGAACCTCAACCACGGCACCGCGCAGAACGGAGCTGGCTTCACCACGGGGCGTTCGGGCCAAGCGTTTTCCCTCAATGGCACGAATCAGTTCATCCAAGCGCCCCACACGGCTAGCTTGAGCTTCAGCTCCAGCTTCACCGTGGAAAGCTGGGTGTATCTGACCAACCGGAGCAATCACTACATGCTCGTCACCAAGACTTCCAATGGCTTACCTGGCAATTACGAGGTGCGCATCTCACACGGTTCCGGCTTGATTGACCTGGGGCTTTTGTCGCCCGGTTTCTTTCTCGCCAGTTCCAATGCCGCTGTGCCGCTCAATCAGTGGGCACACGTGGCTGTGGTGTTTACTGCGGGCACAGGTGTGCAGTTTTACATCAACGGTGCCGCTGCCGGTTCCACCTCCCTGACGGGGTTGCCCACGGTCAACTCTGATCCGGTGCGCATCGGTGCACGCGCGGATGGCTTCTTCTTGCAAGGCCAGATCGATGACCTCGCGCTCTACAACCGCGCCCTAAACAGCACGGAGATCGCCGCGGTATCCTCCGTCTCCCCCGGCTTGCCTACCGGAAGCTTGAGCTTGGCAGAGAACGCCGCTGCCGGCACCTCCGCAGGCACACTCGCCAGTTTGGATCCAGACTCGGGCGACGCCCTCACCTATTCCCTGGTGTCTGGCACGGGCGACTCGGACAACGCCAGCTTCACCATCGACGGCACCCAGGTGCGCAGCAACGCCGTGTTCGACTTCGAGACGAAGCCCAGCTACAGCGTCCGCGTGCGTGCCACCGACGCAGGTGGTTTGTTCACCGAGGAAGCCCTCACCATCGCCATCACCAACGTCAACGAGCTGCCGAGCTTCGTGAAGGGCGCGGATCAGCTCCTGCCTTACAACACCAGCAGCGCGCAGACCGCCGCAGGCTGGGCCACCGCCATGAACGATGGTGACAGCACGGTGACGCAGGCGCTGACCTTCAATATCAGCAGCAACAGCAACGCCG